>CAJCHQ010000343.1 GCA_903970295.1 Bryobacterales bacterium | reverse complement strand
CTCAGATGGTGGGCAAGGGATCGCACCTGATTTATTCAAAACCGAGAGATTTTTGCCGCCTCATGATACGTGGCATTTTCAAAGATTGGGTGGACGCATGGTCGTCGACGCCATGATCGATCGTATTCAGTTCAAGGCTGAACTAGATAGCAAATCAGAGTTTTCATACATGGGTGTGAACAATTTGCGCGACAACGGTAAAGAGCATGGCGACGTCAAAGATGAAGACCGAGTGATTTATCGATGTGATGTGGATGTCGCTAACATACACAGACAAGATTTTCCGATGCACTTGGTCAACAGAAGAAACGGGCAGCCGGTTCTCGGTCAGGACTTCTTGCGCAATTACAACACCAACATCAATTCCAAGGCTGGAACCATTTATCTAACACGCATTTCTAGCTTGCCGGTTCTGGCGAGCAAGCGCGACGCTGCGATCTTTGATTGGTTCGAGGTGCCGATGCGCATAGAGGGCGGCTCATATCTTGTCACTGTTTCTGTTGACGGAACCCAAATGCAAATGGCGGTTGGCGCCAGTGATATTTGTGCTTTCTCCCCCGATCAGATTCGCCAAGTCAATCCCGGTTACCTGGACATCGCAAACGAGAACCAGACGACTGAGGGCAGCGGTACGACGAATGTTTATACTGGCGTATTCAAGGTCAAGTACATGCAGTTAGGAAAAATAAATCGTCGAGATGTGCCGTCAAAAATTGTCGAATACGGCAGTATGCGCTTTCAAGCGAATCGCTGGGGTGGGACAGGCTTCGCTCAGCTAGGTCAAGAATTTTATAAGGGTTGGCGCGTCCAGTATGACACCAAAAGATTGGTGGCTAAATTCATTCGCGAAGTGCCCGCTAATGCTGGTCCTGGCATGGGGCAACCGCAATAAGATCAATTTGGTTTAAGTAGCGCACTGACTTTATCAGTCGTGACTTTGGTCACGGCTGTAGCTGCGATCAGTCTGATTGAGATCGCTCAAGAGTGACTGTTCATAGACTTTTTAGTCTATTTTGTCTGGATAAGTTCTCCGATTCGACAGGGCTCTTGATTCAGTCAGAATCAGTGAAATCAAGGGTATAACTGAATAGCACCGCCTTGCTGTCAAAATTGAAGGAAAAAATTTGATGGTCAATTCAACAGTCGCTGATCGAGTAACTGTCTTTGCAGCTGAGCACAAAGCACCCCGCTCTGAATCGTTCAGCAAAGGCCATACGATTTTCATTTCGGCAGTCCTGGGTCTGTATTATTTTTGCGTGGGCATGTGGATCAGTCCGGAGGGATTCTTTAAAAATGCCGTAGTCCAGTATGTTCGCCCCTTCACGAATGCTTGTGGCTTTGGTCAATCGTGGAGTCTGTTCGCACCAGAGTTGCGCACTTATAATGCGCATATGGCTGCCGTGATCGAATTCAAGGATGGTTCAACGAAGTTCTATGAATATCCGCGCATGGAGAAAATGGATTTTTTCGGTCAACTTAGACGCGAGAAGTTGCGCAAAATGTTCATAGACAATTTACCCGGCAATAATTTTTCCGAGTTTCGAGCACCCGTCGCTCGAGAATTGGCACAAGCTAACAATGATCCACTCAACCCGCCTGTTCTTGTAACGCTAAGGCTACATTCGGTCGTGACGCCGCCTCCCGAGCAGTGGGTCAATCGCGATAATTTTCCCGAGCATACAACTCATGAGACTCTGTTTGTTTACAAAGTGCGACCGGAAGATTTGCAATGACTTGGGCAGCCATATTGCAGGGTTGGACAAAGTTTTGGTTTGAACCAAAGTCGCCCACTCCATTGGCCCTCTTTCGTATATTTTTTGGCCTGATTGTTCTTCAAGATGCAATCCTGATGAGGATTCCCGATTGGCGCTTGTATTACAGCGCTAAATCGCTAGTGCCAATCACTGACACTATGGTGCATTGGTGGGGCAAAGACCCGTATTTCGATCTGATGTTGTTATTGCCACCAGGCGATCAATGGCAATTCGCTTTCCTCATTGTTTATACGTTGCTGGCGCTTTGCTTGACTCTTGGATTGTTTACGCGGTTCTCGGCTGTAGGCACGTTTCTGTTCAATTTGTCTTTGAACAACCACTTTGAACTCAATCAAAATGATGGCGATGTCTTTGTCAAAATAGCGCTGATGATCTTGTCTTTCTCTAATTGTGGAGACGCTTTTTCGCTCGACAATTTAATTCGAGCTTTGCGAACCGACTGGCGGCAAGAAGGGTTCGCTCCGCGTCGTGCGCCGCAATGGGCACTGCGCATGCTGCAAGTGCAGATGTCGATTGTCTACTTTCATACTTTTTTGTGCAAGCTTTCAGGAAACCATTGGGTGAATGGTTTAGCTTGCTATTACGCTTTACGTTATGAAGAGATGGTCAAGGGACAGTTGCCAAAATTCTTCGATCAACTCTGGGTGTGCCAATTGCTTTCCTGGGGTACCCTCGTCACAGAATTTTCATTGTTCAGCCTGATCTGGATCAAAGAATTTCGCTACTGGATCTTGCTGCTCGGTCTGGCGCTGCATCTAGGTATTGAGTATACGATGAGCTTGCCATTCTTCGAATGGTTATTCATGATTACTTACGTCATCTGGATCGATCCTGCTGATTTGACTAAAGCCTGGGATTGGGTGAAAGTCAAAGTCGAGCAATTTGATGGTGCACCGTATGCGGTGGCATTCGATGGTGATTGCATTTTTTGTGTGCGCAGTGCTGGTTTGCTTCATCGCCTCGATATATTCGGCAGATTTGCGCTTGTCGACTTTCGCGATAAAGCTCAAATAAGCGCTTGCCCGGATATCGATCTGGCTCGCGCGGAGAACAAATTGCAATTGAGGTTGCGCGATCGATGGCTGGAAGGTTTTCAAGCTTTCAGATTTATGACTAGCCGATTGCCCTGGCTCTGGCTGATTAGCCCATTTTTGTACATCCCCGGCATGGACTGGATCGGCGAAAAAATTTACTCGGCAGTGGCGGCGCGTCGCTATCTCATTCTGGGAGGAACGTGTCACAATGTCTATGATTTGAGTTCGGAATCTACTCAAGTTTGCGACTCACAAGCGGTCGCTGTGGAGAATAAGGTGGAGAGCGTTCCGGCAAGTTCGACGCACAATTGATTGGAAGCACGATGAATTATCTGCGTTTGGCACTGATTTTGTTGTTGTTCGCGGGAGCGATCATGATTACCGTGCCCAGGCGAATTTTTGAATTCGAAAAATCGCAATTGACAGACTATCAGCAAGACTTGCAGCCGATTGAAATGAAGAATTTGAAAATCGTCACCGATCCTGGTGTGAATAAGACATCGACCGCATATCTCGATGCTGTAGAAAACTTAGCCTGGGTTTACTGGCAACGCAATAAATTATTCGACGCCGAAGCCTGGTTCAGAATACTTGTAGACACTCGGAAAAGAGCGCTTGGTAAAGCTTATGACCCACACTTTATCAAAGATCAACTTTGTCTGGCCGGTGTCTACCGTGATTGGGCTCATTACTATCAAGCTGAGGCGGTTTATCGCGAAATCGAAGAGTATGAGGCGAAATTTTTCCAAACGCCCGATCTGCATCTTGCTAGAGACTACGGCAATTTGTCTTTGAACTATTACCTGGAAGCTGCCGCCGAAACCGACAAGGTCAAGCGAAAAACGATGCTCACTTCGGCGAAAGCATATTCGTATGTAGCCGAAGATCAGTACGAGAAAATGAAAAACATCAAAAAGGTCGACACCGATCGCCAGTTGGGAAATTTGCTGGCATCCCGGTTCTACATTCTGCGTGACCTGGGTTTGCAGAATGACGCTGATGAGACCAAGCAACGAGCGGATAAGATTTTGGCTGCAGCGAATAATACTGCGGTGGAACCGTAAGGTCGCATCTATGAGATGGTCAGTTGCTTAACCGATATCGGTTGAGCAATGAAACGCATGGATGGGATGCTGTCTGCGGAAGTGTTAACCGATATCGGTAACCCAAAAGTTTTAATTGAAATGAGAGAGAGCAGCCCGGAGGCTGCTCTCTTTTGCTCTTTTGGTTTTTGGCTTAGCCGCCGAGCGGTCCACCAGGTCCGTTTGGTCCGCTTGGTCCGTTGGGTCCGAGAGGTCCGCCAGGTCCGAGCGGTCCACCAGGTCCAGACGGTCCACCAGGTCCACCAGGTCCAC
>CAJCHQ010000342.1 GCA_903970295.1 Bryobacterales bacterium | reverse complement strand
GGTTGATCAGATCGAGCATCGGAAAAAAGAAGAGCAATAGCAGCACAAATAAGCTCGGACCGAATTCGGCAATGGCGCTGCCGCGCGTATTTCTCTCTCTGAAGATTTTCATGATCACACTTAATTGCTAGAGAAATCTGTGGCTTTGTATGACTTGTAGCGCACAACCAGATCACAACGTGAACCAGGTTTCGAGGCCCCAATCGTCATCACCTGGAAGATATTATTCGATTTCATTGCGGCCAGACCAGTTTTGCCGGACATGTTATCGAGTAGGGACCATTTGTTTTGCACGAGTGCATCTTTGTACCATTGCAGAACTGCTGCCGGCTCGTCCCTGCAAGATAATTGCATGGTCACGGACGGACCGCCTTTCACGTTAGGAAACATGGTGCCGGTTACGAATTCAACGCCCTTGCCTTTGTAGGCGGGGACGTCTGACATTTCTACCGCCTTCGTCAGGCGTTGACTCTTGAATTCTGGATTCTCCGTATTCTTGAGCGACCTGCTTGGCCTGGTCGGCTGACAAGTTTGGCGATGTGTTGGTTGAGTACCTTGAGCGCCTGCTTCGTGAGCGAAAAGGGCGTTCGCTCCAAAGCTGGTGAGCAGTGCCGTGGCTGTAACCAGCATCTTCAGGTTAGACAGATGGGATGCTGTCGCGAAATCAATTTGTCTAATCATTAGTTGATCCTTAGGTGATCCTTAGGTGATCCTTAGGTGATAGGTCAGGTAATTCCCCAAATAGAATTGGCGCTTTACCAGAGCTGGTAAGGACCAATACTGTGATTGGGAGGGCTGTTTGGTCGAAAAGTCTGAAAAACGAATTAGTAAATTTATGGATGCTCTTGCATCCCGTACAGTGCTCGAAAAAGTGAGCACTAAAGGGTTATACCGTTGCGGAGCAACTTCTAGAAACATTTTAACGGTCCAGAATTAGCGCCACCGGAAAATCTTATCTGCTAATAGTTACCAATTCATTACCAGAAATATTTTTGGTTGAAAATATCCCCAAAAGGGAAAGAGTTCGAGTTGCGCTATTTATTGAGCGAATGCAGGCGGTCTTTCAGCTGCCAGGCAAAATCAGTTGAACGCAATTTCATCCGATTTTTTAACCGGCGCAAATGCGCTGCAATTTCTTGGTCAGCCGGATCGATTCGGTTTGCGTCGATGTAATTTTTGAGGGCATCTTCATAGTTGTGATAATGAAGTTCTAGTTTCAGCCCGATCAAAAAAATCGCCCTCGCAGACTGTGGTTTAAGGGCCAACGCGCGTTGGTATTCCGTCAGTGCCATGGCATCGAGTCCAAGTTCATCGAAAACTTGGCCCATGGCTAGATGATAAGTCGTTGTTCTGGGAAAACTCTGTGCCGCTTCGCCAGCACTCACTATTGCCTCAGCTCGTTCTGATGGCATTCTTTTAGCGATTCTGAGCACCAATTCTGAGGGGCTCATTCCGTCTTCGGCCGCAGAGGAATTGATCGCCAGGTGCACCAGTGCCGCTGACAGAGCTGGCTCGAAATGCCCCAGCCGATATGATGCCAGGGCTAAAAGACCCGCTACGTCACTTTTATAAGGCAGATGTCTGTAGGCAAGGTTCAACATCTGCACGGCTAAATCGAAATCACCGGTCCGCAAAGCAGCGATGCCCAGTACCTTGTAGGCCGGCCAAAATTCAAGATCGTGAACGACGTCTATGTGGGCAAGCAAGGCCGCCTCGTGGTACTTCTCCTGCTTCAGTTTGACCTCGGCCAGGGCTGTCGGCAATCCTAAGATTTTTTCATTCTCCCGACTATCGTTCAAATATGCCGACTCGAAAACTTGCATCTCCTTGGCAGACTGTAAAAAATTGTCTTCCCAAAAGCACAACTGCGCATCGTTCGGAAAGCGGCGTCTCAAAACAGCTAAAAGCTCTCCAGCCAGGTGAATGCGACCGCTTTTCACCTGAGAACGGACGAAAGAAATCGCTTGATCGTGATCGGCGGGCAATTTACTAACAGCGA
>CAJCHQ010000341.1 GCA_903970295.1 Bryobacterales bacterium | reverse complement strand
GCGCCCCCGGACTTGTTTCTCCAATTCAAGGATGCGGTGCCAAAACTTGATCAGGAGTTCGTGGCATGCCGCAAGGGTGTCTGGCAGCGGTTCCGGCAAAGTTACTTTAGCGGCATTAGGTGTTGGATCGCTCACGGTTTGCTCCTCCGTCGAATCACTATATTCTACAGTAAGCACCGCATATGGTATCGCTAAAACCTGGAAATGTGAGAGGTTTAATTGCTTGTTCGTGGAGTCGAGCTGCTGATAGTCTTGATTATGTTTTATTCGTGTTCCTCGTGTTTACAGGGCTTTCAGTGATTCGGTTCCGATAATTTCAATTTGGGGTAGTCCGGCGGTATTGATTTCGGCATCAAGATGCGAGCCCGGTTGCCGCGTTGTTTGTCGCGCGTTTGTACCGTTTTTGGCGCCGGACAGATTTGAGATCGATACCGTCAAGGATCAGCATCAAAGTTCGATAGTCAATTTCCAGGCTGTTGCCGACTATGGTTTGAGGGAATCTGAACGTTCCTTTTGGCAAAAGTTTATACCAAAGCACGAAGCCATCCCGATCCCAAACAAGTATTTTCACCCGATTGCCACGTCGATTTCTGAAGACAAAAAGCGCACCGGACATGGGGTATGTGGCGAACTGCAATATGTGGCGCCGACCGCAAGCACATAGCCAAGCCTTTGCTCCGATGGGTATCTTGTTTCCGCGGCCTGCGACACATAAGATTTACAGATTCTCAAGCAGACTTAGCACTGCATCCTTCGGTTTAAACCGATTGGCTTCCATGCCTTGGATAGCCGCCTTTTCCAAACCGCGTCGCATCATCTCTACATCCGCTGCGGCGTAGCGATGGGTAGTGGTAACCTGTGCATGCCCGAGCCAAGCTTGGATCGTAAGAAGATCCACGCCCGATTGAAGCAGCGTCAGCAAATCCTGGAGATGGATTGATAAATCGCCCGCCACACACCACAAAATCACCGTCTCCTATGGCATCGATGACTGCTAGGAATCTAGGAAACCAGCTATCCAGGGGCTCTAGAGTGCTCGGACATTATATGACATAACAAATTATGCGAAATGTCCGGTTTTGCCGTATAATGATGTGAGAGCGGGTTTCCTCTCTGGATCAGGCATTCTTGAGTTGTAGAGACTTTATGGAATGTAGATGAGCCGAGTTACTTGCATTCAGCTGGACGGGTATGATCTCATCTTTATCCCGGGCGATCACACACCTGAGCATTTTCACCTTTCGAAAAAAGGCGAGTCGTGGGAGGTAGCGGTCGAGTTCCTGTTCTGCACCGAAAAGCATCTAGAAACACGTCCGGTTCGTCCAGCGTTCTGGAAGCGAAATCAGCATCGATTATCGGGAGCAATATTAAAACAGCTGCGCGAAGCAATAATCGCTAACCAAGCCGCGTTGCTAGCAGAGTGGGAAGCTGCTCACAAAGGATTATAAGATGACTGTAACTCTATCTAAACCAGTAATCATTGACCCGGAGCGGCAGGTACGTAGAAACGTGTCTAAGCCAGCACATTTCATTATTGAAGTCGGGTTCAAGGATCTTCATGCAGATCACAAGAACACATTTTTGATCGTACCAATCCAGACTTTGACAAAGCACATGCCACATATACTGGAGCAATTCAAGCGTTTGCGAGCCATTTTCGTGCTCAAAAACGAAGATGCAAAGACAGTTGATGCGTTGTTTGATATGATCGTACAGCGCAAAGCCGAAAGGATTTTACCTAAGTTGGTTGTTGCGCGCAGCTTTGCAGAAATAGATAAAGTCCTGCATGCATGGTGTGATAACGTGCAAGACAGCACGATAGCTCAAGCTTGGATTGATCAAGATGACTTGGTGTTGAAGACGTGTGCTCTCGACCACTTGGTGGCTCCGTTCAATAAGATGCCTCAGTTGTCATCCATACCAAAAGCAGAGAGAGGCAAATTCGAAATTGATCCATACGGTAGGTATCTGTTTTGGAAAGACTATGATGTGCACTTGAATGTGGATGCGGTCCGCTATGTTGTGGATGATAAGTTTAGGATTAAGCGTGATATAGAGCTGCTAACTCGTAATCGAGAGTATGGCAGAGCTATCAGCTTGTTTCGAGAACAAAAGGGTTTGTCTCAACAGGATATCTCTCGAATTAGCGGAATTTCTGATCGGCAGTTGCGTAGAATTGAACGAGAGGGACATTCGTTGTCTGTGGACATGCTGAGTCGTCTTGCGAAAGCGCACGGACTAACACCGAATCGTTATCTGAATGCTCTTTCAAGCCTGTTGCGAGAAGCTCGCGCAATTTCCTAATGAGGCAAGTGTTAGTTGGCCAGCTTAGTCGAAACCTGCTCTGGGTGTGGATGACGATCAATGATTCTGGTGATGTTCGGTGAAAAGGACGTTCTACTGTAAGCGTTGCAGGGTGTCCTTCCGTTTAACAGCGTGGTATCGCTAAATTCGCCGGCGCGGCTTGCTACTTAGTGCATGGCGAACAAGCGGTTCAAAACCCAAAGTGAACGCCGGTCACAATTTAAATTTCCAACGAGGTTTACTCATGCCACGTGTCGGAGTGCGCGATATGGCAAAGGAGCAGTACTGGCGCCGCGTCATTCAAGAATAGCGTTCGAGCGAACACAATGGTGCTGACTTTTGTCGAATCAAGGGACTTAAATATCATCAGTTGCAAGAGTGGCGAAGGATCATTCGTGAACGGGATGACGAAGCAAAGTAAACGCACCAGAATCCCCATTACCCATCTCCCTTCAATCTCCGACTTGCTGCTTGATGATACCGGGCATCAACGAACGGAGGCGGTTATTTGTGGTCACTAAAAAGGCTAGTGCAGGCGAAGTGAGCAGAGATAAGGCATATGGAGGGAACGGCTGAGACAGTGGCGCGAGAGCAATCAAAGCCAGGCTGCATTTTGCAAAGTAACATGGGTTAATGAGCGAGAATTCGCTTTCCCACTGGAAGAAGGGCAATGCTTGCCCGTTGGTCTATCGATCCGCAGCACTTAACTGAACTCAAAGATATCTTGCAGTCCAAAATCGGCGGGGACAACATATATGTAGAGAAAGCTTTGGCCCTTACCCAGGCCATTGGCACGTGCTGGCTGTACGGCTGGGTTGCCTGCCCGCGTTTATCGGGTGGAACCCAATTTGCCGCCCTAAAAACTTGTGATATTGCGTCGGCTCGATCGCGATTCAAGTCTTTGCCATGTCCGTTATTCTTGTCAGAAAGTATCTGCTCAATGGCCCATTTACGCTCCTTTTCGTAGCCATGGGCGAGCGGCGGAAGATTCCGCTCTGGATCGCCGTAAAAGAGGTAGTGGCAACTGGAACGCAAAGGCTTATTTGAATGTCAACCTGTCCAGAAGGAGCGAACTAGCTATAATGTAACTGAGAATTTTCAACATCAAGGATTGGGTCGCTGTGCTGAAGAACATTCGTCAAGCCTTACGTTTTCGCTTTTGGCGAGTGCTGATGTACCTGTCAGAGAATGATGCTCGGGCAGGAAACTGGCGCAAAAGTGAGGCAAAACTATCTAAGGCGCTAAATCTTGCACAGCTCCTTGTAGAGAATGCGGACGCTGCTACTATAGCCGGTTCAGAACTTTGCCTGGCACGTACTCTCTCTTCATTAGCTGCTTGTGCGAATCGGGCTGGAGACAAAGCCAAAGGGGAAACGCTCGGCAAGCGAGCATCTGATCTTCGCACAAAGCATGCTAGTTCAAGTGTTGATCGAGAGATCGCTGCCTTACTTGCGAAAGGGCGTCTCCTAAAGAAGCAAAAAAAATTAGACGAAGCGATTTTGCTTTTCGGCGAGGCGAGGGCATTGTCTGAGTCAGAATATGGAATTGATGACGAACGAGTTACTCCGAGCCTCGATGCATTGGCGACAATCATGCTCAGCCTAAGAAACTTTGACGAGAGCGAGCGGCTCCATAGACGAATCCTCGAGATACGTGAAAAGGCTTGTGAGCCGAACGACATAAACATTGCTGCCGCACTTTGGGGTTTAGGGATACCCTTGAGATTGAAATTGAAATTCGATGAAGCAGAGCATCTTTTGGTGCGTGCCCTGACTATCATGAAAAGTCCTAAACCCTCGGCTGGTAGTGCTCTAAAGGCTCTTGCGTCCACGAAAGGTGACCTAAATAAAATCGAAAAGTTTCAGAATCAAAATTATGGGATGGAACATCCGTTGGGTGTGATGGTGCTAAGTGATCTCGCCAACATCCATTCACACCAAGGCAAAACTGCAGAGGCTGAATCTGAATATCGCCGAGCAATCCAAATTTCAGAAGCGCGAAAGCATATTGATGCGCAGGAGCTTCGAACACTGCTAGAGAAATTTGCGAAATTTCTTCGCAATGCTGGGCAAAACGACGAAGCTGATCTTACAGAAGAGCGTGCTCGCAAACTAGTCCAATGAGCTGCGCTTGTCAAACTGCCACCGCATATGGTGCGATCATTTGAACAACCCCGCGGCTAATCGATTGCCCGGCAAGACTTTGTAGATTCTTTCTGAAAACCAATCCATCGTAACAAGGGTAAGAAGGCGTGAGATAAAACGACACCGTGTCAGCTTTACCGCTTTCAGAACCAATACATGTGGTCACCTTCACACCCGGATCGACAAAAATTGAGTTGATGATCGAAAGTTCTTTATTCGAGTACTGCACTCTGTATGGATGATCGTCATCATCAGTCCTTACGCGAACATTGTCGAAAATTAGTTGCACTGGTACGGTAAATGCCTCGGGAGGTCGACTGACCAGAGGAGCTTCACCTGCAAATGTAGCAAGCACCGAGGCATCCTGCAGCAGATTTCCCGATGAATGCTGTATTCGAACATTTGAAACTCTTCCGTCAAAATCAATGGTCGCCAGCACCACGCAACGAGTTGGGGCAGCCAATGGCGGTGGCACCCACCGATCTTCGAGAGTCCTCTGTAAACGGCTAGATGTAGCATGTGCTTCAATCAGTTAAGCCTGCAATCACTTTACTTTAGCTGGTCTTCCCCGCGTAATTTTTCAACACTCGCTCGAGACCGACCAATCCGACCGGCTTCATCAAATAGTCTGTCATGCGCGCAGCCACACTTGGCTCGAGCGGGATCGGCAGTCATGGCCATTGCAAAACTTTATCGTCTTCGGCAATCAAAACGGACTCAGTGATGACTCGGCTCATGCACTTGCCCCTACTGGCACTCGAACCCAAAATAGAGCGCCCTGTCCTTCTTCACTTTCTACACCGATCTCGCCGCCAAGCAATTCCGCCGATTTCTTCGATATGGCGAGCCCCAGTCCGGTACCGCCGAAACGTCTCGTCGTCGAGCCGTCTGCTTGAGTGAACGGCTCGAAAATGGAACGTTTTGATTTCTCTGGAATACCAATACCTGTGTCCTTCACCGAGGCGCGAAGATAATTGCGTGGACCCGGCTCGCAGTGAACAGTGACATTGACGGAACCCGACTCGGTGAATTTAACGGCGTTATGAACGAGATTGAGCAAGATTTGCTTCAACCTCAGTTCATCGACTGACACCACTTTTGGTACTGAATCATGGATATCGGAAGCAATGGTGAGAAACTTACGTTTCGCTGTAGGCTCGACTGTCAGCATCACGTCCAACACCAGATCGCGAATATCGCAATCGACCGTATTCAAAACCATTCGACCGGCTTCCAATTTTGATAAATCGAGCAAATCATTGACAGTGCGATTCAGTCTCTGCGCAGAATCCTGCAAAACTTTATGCAATTCAGTGACTTCCGGCGAACACTTTTCGAGCATCAACAGTTCCGCAATGGTGACGATGCCACTCAATGGGGTGCGAATTTCATGACTGATGTTTGCCAAAAATTCCGACTTAAGTCGGCTGGCATCCAGTGCGGCATCACGTGCCAGGACAAGGGCTTGGTTAACACCAACCAATTCATCATTGGTTTTGCGTAACTGAGCGTCGGCTTTATTGCGCTCGATTGCATATCTCAAAGAGCGCATTAATAAGTCAGATGTCACTTCACCCTTAACGAGATAGTCCTGGGCACCATTGACCAGAGATTCTTTGGCGATTGACTCGTCATCATTTCCCGTCAAAACAACAATTACCTGAGCCTGCTCGGCAGATTCGATCAAATTTGTCAGAGTCTTGACGCCCTGACTGTCGGGAATGCCAAGATCGAGCAAAATAGCGTCAAAATTCTGCTCAGCTAGTATTTTCTTCGCTCCGCTCAATGATTGCACCCAGACCAAATCGACAACCCGCTTATTAAGAAGCGCTTTCGTTAATTCATAATCGTCTTCGTTGTCTTCGATCAACAGTACTTTCAGGTGCGATTGCATTGTCACATCCTTACTTACGAGGTGGAAGTTCAACTACACTGAACCAGAAAGTGTCGATTGCTTGCACCACTTTAATTAGTTCACCTAAATTGACCGGTTTGCGCACATAACAGTTAGCATGCAGATTGTAAGACTGCAGCACATCTTGTTCGTCATCCGATGTGGTCAGAATCACCACGGGAATCGTTTTGAGAGCCGCATCGGCTTTGATTTCCTGCAAAACTTCCCGGCCGTCTTTTTTCGGCATATTTAAATCCAGAAAAATTACCGAAGGCACTTTTGCGTCTGCGTATTTTCCCTCTCTGCGCAGATAGGCCAAGGCTTCTAAGCCGTCATATAATACATTCAAGCTGCTGATATGGATTTTGCTCGATGCCAAGGCCTCCCTTGTCAACTCGATATCATCCGGATTATCATCAACAAGCAAGATGTCGATATCCTTAGGCATCAGAAACTCCTCGATCCATTATCGGCAGCGTAAAATGAACTTCTGTCCCCTCGCCCAATTGGGACTGAATCCAAATTCGCCCCCCATGATTTTCAACAACTTTTTTGCAGAGGGACAAACCAATGCCAACGCCTTCATATTCAGCTTTGCTGTGAAGACGTTGGAAGATCACAAATATTCGATCGGCGAATTGCATGTCGATACCAATGCCGTTGTCGGCAACGCAGAAGTGGTGCGCATGCGCTTCCTCTGTACACGATACCTTGATCGAGGGGGTTGCCCTTTTGTATTTCAAAGCATTGGCGATCAAATTTTGAAATACCTGAGACAGTTGAGAGTGATCGGCATAAACGATTGGCATCTGGCCGATTTCAACTGAAGCTCCGACTGCATCTATGGCTGCGCCCATATCCTCCACGACATCGTTGAGCAGAAGGTTGCAGTCGCATTCTTCGGGGGGTTTGGCACGAGTCTCGATGCGCGCGTACAGCAAAAGAGCTGCGATTAGCGACTGCATGCGTTTCGATGCTGCCAGAATTCGCCTAAGGTAATCCGCAGCTTTCAGAGGCAGATTCGCGCCAAGATTTTGCTCGAGCAACTCACCAAAGCCAATGATCGATCTAATCGGCTCTTGCAGATCATGCGCCGCGACATATGCAAATTGTTGAAGGTCGCGATTAGACCTGGCCACTTCTTCTTTAAGCTGACGCTGCGCCGTGACGTCTTCAATAATGATCACGCCGCCGCTGTTGCTCGTACCTTCCAGTAACAGCGGTCTGATCGTAACAGAACACCAGCCACCAAACGGAAACTTGGAATTGCGCACGAATATTTCTTGCTTTTCGACACTCTGGCCGGACATCGCTTTAGCCAGCGGATTTTCCTCGTCAGACAATAAGGTAAATTTATCCGACTCATAAAACCCGCATGCTCGCGACGAGTTGGCGGCATCAGTGATTTTGCGAGCTTCACCGAGAATTTCGCCGGCTATCTTGTTGAAAACAAGAAACTTACCAGATTGATCGACAACAATCACTCCGGCTCCGATGCTGCTCAAAATAGCTTCGAGAACGTGAGTGGAATTAGTTGTTAAGTTCAACATGATCGTGGTCCCGGAATACAGTGCGTCCCGGCTACTACGGGAGCTGAATATGCTTCAGGCGCTGCACAAATTTCGACTGGAATCCGTGAAAAGTAGCCGGGTTAGAGACGTATTTTACCCCCTCAGGTTCCGCCGTGCAGAATCCTTTCCAACTTGAATCCGCTCCCTTGCCAAGGAGATACAGTTGCGCGCTCATTCCGGACTATGCCAAATCGAGATTGAGTGGCGGTATTGGTGTGGCAGCCGCAATCTGTGCTTCATCGCTGCGGATTGCGCCGAGTAATTCGCATACTCGTAATTGGTTTGGAATCAATTGCTTCTGGAGCAAGATCAAGTTGTCACCATCGAAGGAGGCAATCTGGCTTTCGTACTCGGAAAGCAGATTGAATTCAGTTTTACGGAAAGCGCCCAACATCGCATCCTCACCGAAAATCGACGCGGTCGTATTGAGAAGACCCGCGAACGATTGCCAAAACTCAGAGTTCTCGTCACTTTCGAAGCCCATGTCTGCGAGCCGGCGTCGGATCAACTCGATATTGGCGGCATGCAAATCACGGCAACCTGCCGAAAGGAAGTGCAAATTCGATGCAGAGGGATCGTTCACACAGCGTTCAAAACTGTTGAACGAAGTCGACTCGGCGGCTAAGAGCGACTTCAAAATTTCGACCGGATCTTTCCTTTCATTTTGCTCGTCAAATACGAAGCCTTGGGAATTTAAATGGAGCATCACACACCTTCTAGCGTCTATAAATGGTCGCGGATTTAAGGACGCAGTTAAGCATACGCTTGTTTCCCTAGAAGAATGGGAGCAAACTTTCGCTTGCTCCCACCCTTCTTTTTTCTTCTTCTCTTTGGTTTAGTGGTCGCAGGCCCGGTGTTGCTCGCGGTAGATTGCATCCCTGCATTCTCTCACTGGAGTACCTGCGTTGTGTTTAGGTAGACGCCGGCACCACTAAAATGTTGCAATCAAATTCCCGGGGAGATGATCAGATTTCCCCTCATTACTGGCAGAAACATTGGACTCGGGCTGTGAAAGATCAACTGTCGGCGCGGCGGCTTTAGTTGAGGGATCCGCCGATTCCTGAGCCATGCGCAAGATGCCGGACTTTATTTCTGAAGCGACTTTGTCGGTTGTGGAAAGCACATCTTCTTGGTGCGATTTAGTCCAGAAAAAGAGATCGAATTTGGTATCGCCGGCATCGAGGTTGGACAAATAAACTTGCGGCTTGGGATTGTTCAAGACGGTGCTTGTCGACGCCAGAACGTTGACAATCAAAGATCTTGCCTTGTCGACAGGCAATGCGGCAGGTACGGTCACAGCTAATTGCACGCGGCGCTTCTCAAAGGCGGTACTGACGATGATTGGATTGGTCCAGATGTTGTCGTTGGGAAGAACAACCAACTCGCCCGAGTGGGTGACGATGCGAGTCGAACGAATGTCGATCTGCTCCACTGTTCCTTCGAATCCCTGGGTTTTTATTTGGTCGCCGATTCTAAATGGCTTTTGCCACAACAAAAGGAGACCAGCAAAAAAGTTTTGCAAAATATCTTTGAACGCGAAACCGATGGCAACCGATGTGATGCCTAATCCGGCGATCAGATTGCCCGGCTTAAAACTTGGAATGACGATTGCCGCCACCACCAGCATGCCAAAAATGGTCGTTGCGAACGATGACAGTGAGCCGAGCGCCTGGCACAGAGTGGGATCCAATCTGGCACGAGTGCCGATCGCACTGACCACACGTTTGACGACATTCGCTACTTGCAGGAATATGAGGAAGGTGACTATGCCAATAATCAGATTAGGCAGTAAAGCAAAAAAGCCGTCCACCATAATTGTGACGCTCTTTGCAGTCACTGCAAACGCATGCTCCATTTCGAACTCCTCGCAATGCCAGACGGAGTTCTAGATGTGATTGCAGACGATCGGGTTCCGCTTTTCAGAGAATATGTCGGCTAATGAACGACTGCCCGCATCACCTTTTTTCGATACTCGGACTAATGCTGCCGGCTTGGCTCAAAACTTTCAGAAAAGCCTGCATTGTTTCCTCAACATCCGGATGGGCAGAACCATAAACGTTCTTTTTCACTTCCAGAGACAATCTATATAAAGATGCAGCATTTTGGAAATCTCCGTGCTGCACATGCAAATCGGCCAGTGCATCCGCCCTTTTCAGCAAGCCAGCGTCAGATCGCTTCATGGCACTTGCTGACTGCAAAGCTTCTTTCATGATCGATGAAGCTTTCAGATAATGATGACGATCAATGGCATCGGAGAACGATTGCTCATAATCATTCCAGAGGAATTCTGTTTGATTTTTTTGCACTTCAAGCTCTCCGCGAGACGAACATGCGTATGGCAGTCCTAGAAAAATGATATCGGCTTTAAGAGCTCCGTGCCAAGTGCTTTAAGGGAAACCACATAGAAACTATAGCTATCCCGATCAAACTAGTTTATATCGCAACAATTTTGCAGCTGGGCTCGACGTTACTTCCTTGCCAGAACTACGGCTCTGAGATCTCACCTCAGGCTGAGCCATAATCTCTGCGTCAGCAGGAGAAACCATAATATGCGGATTGCCCAACTTGCGACCAACGTAGAATGCGTACCTCCTTACGGATACGGCGGCACCGAATTGGTGGTCAGCCTGCTAACCGAAGAGCTGACCCGGCGCGGACATGAAGTGACTTTGTTCGCCACGGGCGATTCTAAGACGCGAGCTAAATTGGTCAGCACTGTCGACATTCCTTTGCGCACAGACGTTACTGTCAGTCCTACTCAATGGCAAGCATTCGACATCAGAACTTGCATCACCTTGCAGGGTATGCAAAAACAATTCGACGTCGTTCACAACCACATGGGTTTTCAGGCTCTGCCATTTCTAGCTGATCTTCAATGCCCAGTGGTGTCCACGCTACACAATCATATAAAGGACTATTGCAAGGACATTTTTTTCGCATTCCGAGACATGCCGTATGTCTCCATCAGCAATTCATATGCTCAATTGAATTATCCCGACGACATGAATTATGTCGGCACTGTATACAATGGCATTGATGTCGATGCTTTCGCACACTCTAATAAGGTACAGCGAGAAGGTTTGCTTTTTATTGGCCGCCTGGGCAACGACAAAGGCACGGCAACAGCTATCGATATTGCCTCAAAATTGAACCTGCCAATCACGTTAGCCGGTAAAGTAGACAAAGCTGATGAAGGCTATTTCAATACAGAAATCAAGCCGCGATTAGCCGCCTACGACAAAGCAGTTTTTGTCGGCGAGGTTAATCACGAAGAAAAGGTCAAATTGTACGCGAGCGCAATCGCAGTCGTCTATCCAATCAATTTCAACGAGCCATTTGGCTTGGTCATGGCCGAATCGCTTGCCGCTGGAACACCTGTTATGGCACTGGATCGAGGCTCAGTGCGCGAAGTGCTGGAAGATGGCACCACTGCAATCATCGCAAAAACAGCTGAGGAATTGATCGCTCGTTTTCCGGAAGTCAGTCGAATCAAATCTGAAGTCTGTCAGCAGTATGTCCGAGAACGCTTCGGTGTGGAGCGCATGGTCGACAACTACGAGAAGATTTATAACGATTTACTCAACCAGCGTTCGGGTCGAGCGAGGACCACCGCGCCAGTGATGATGAGCGCCGGCAACAGCCCTAAGTAGCCTGAGAAGGACTCTCGCAGTCCCATCACTCGAGTAGTAAACAAGGCGAGCTGATCTGGCAACACTGAGCAGGAACTTTTATCCCTGTTCGTGGTCTTTCGGGGCGTGGAGTTCAACAGCATAAGCGTTAACCGGAATGGTATCAAAACACACCGCCAGCACTTATCTGAGGGAACTTAAAATCATCAATCAGAGTCAGCCTCTACAACCAAACCAAGGAGATAGGAAAATGGGAGAAGAATGTTGCGGTAGTTCCAGTTCCAGCGAACACCCAGTCATGTTGAAGACTGAATATGTCGGTTCAATGGAATCCAAACTTGCCGAGTTAGGCGCCAAGATTGACGATATGTCCGCCAAGGCTGCCGAGAAAAAAGAACAGGCCGCAGTCAAATTGGAACAGCTGAAAAAACAAAAAGAAGAAGCCATGGTGAAATTCCAGGAATTGAAAGCCTCGTCAGGTGATGCCTGGCACGAATTCAAAATCGGCTTCGACAAAGCTTATGAAGAGATGAAGAGTGCTGTACACGAACTCAAAGCTGGTTCGGAGAAGGCTGCTGAAAAATTGAAAGCGTAAGCAGCAAAGAACAGTACACAGACAGTTAAAAACTTGCGACCGAAAGGAGGTCAGTGATGGGTATTATAGGTTTCATCTTATTCCTGATTGTAGCAGCAGCCTGTGCGTGGATCGCGGAGTATTTCGTTCCCGGTACCATTCCGGGTGGATTCTTCGTATCGGCCATCGTTGGCGTCATCGGCGCCTGGATTGGTGGCAGCTTGATCGGTCCGGTTGGTCCTCAACTTGCTGGTGTATCGTTACTTCCGGCTATCCTCGGATCAGCGATTCTGGTCTTTGGCATGGCGCTCTTAGGGCGCGGTCTACGCCGAGCGTAGTCACCGAAAAGATATGCCCAACTCCCCCGGACAGACCGGGGGAGTTGAGGAGGAACATGATCACGTTAGGAAATAAACCGGATTCGCAGAATCCCAATTTGAACAGTCCAGATCGAATAGAGCAATGGTCGCCTGTAACAACGATCATTGCTTTGTTAGTGATAGCGGCTCTAGGGTTCGCCATCTCTTGCGTCGGCTACCTGCACCCTCAGACGAGGACAATCTCAACCGGTAATGTGTCATCTCCGGGTGACAACTTGAACAAGTCTAGGCAATCGAACTCGACTGCCGCAGCTCTGTCAATGCCAATGCCCTTGCCCATGCCACTGCCGGTGACGACGCCAATTGCCACGCCACCGGCCGGCAACATGCATATCGAACAGAGCGCGCCGGTTTCTACGCCAAAATTGTAATCGCAACTCAAGTTGCTGCGGTCGCTGGCTTTTGATGATAAACCAGAACACAAGAGGGCGTGCTTGATTCAAGCAGGACGCGCTCCACAGTCGAGCCGAGATAGAAACCCTTATCACTAATGCGATCGACAACACCGAGCATGACGAGATCGTAGCGTTCACGTTTCAGTTCATCGAGAATTTCCTGCGCTGCATCGGCACCGACCTTGATCTTTTCTTGGTAGCGGACATCCAGCCGGCGAGTGCGAAAGCGCGTTTCTTTCAGAATTTTAAGCCCGGCTCTTTGCAGACCATAACTAGGACTGCCGTTGCTCGGCTTGGCGACCTCGGGGCTAGCAGACAGCACCGTCATCACTACTAATTCGGAGTCATTAGCTTTCGCGACGTAGCCAGCGATGTCTGCGGCTGCCATGGCATACTCCATGCCATTCATCGGCACGAGAATGCGTTTGATTCGCCGTCCGATCAGATTGCCACCGCCCATAATCAACAACACATCACATGTGCTCTGATCGATTAATTGGTCTTGTTCATGACCAAAGCTCAAGGAAGGATGCGCCTGAGCCCGCCTGGCACCGAGCACCAAAAGGTCACATTGCTTTGCCCCTTCGAGAACCGAGGCAATAGTGCCACTTTCCTCAACAACGATTTGGCTGTATTCAGTCTTTTGACTGTCACCGGCCTCTTTGAGTGAGTCGGAAACGCTCTGCGTCAATTGTGTGTGATTGTCTGGTGCGAGTTCGGCGATATCGAATACTTCGTTCTCGGCTTCCTTCGTAGTCGCGATAGAGCGCAAAATCGAAACACAGCCAGAAGGGTTCAGCTCCGGGTAAGTCGGCAAAAGAACTTTTTCAACGGTTGAAAGATAGGCTCTCCCTCTTGCTTCTTCCTTAGACAGTCGCTTCAATTCGGCTTCAGATGGTGGTACTTTTTTCTCTAAAGCGGCAACTAGCGGCGGCGATATCAACACCGTCAGAATAGCGGCGAGTGCATACATGGTATATGTGCTGTCCGGGATGATCCCGAGTGAACCACCCAATATCGCCACGATCACGTCAGTGCCACCGCGTAAATTAGTACCCAAGCCGACCAGAACAGACTCCCAGGGACGCAAGCCGCCAAGGCGGGCACCGATGAATCCAAATACGAGTTTTGTCGCCAGCGCCGCAGCAAAAAGCGCCAGGGTCAAAAGCATCGCATGCCAATTTTCCAGCTTTGTAATGTCGACTCGCATTCCAGCTGTAACGAAAAAGACGGGAGCGAAAACGCAAAGAGTCATCGAGTGAAGACTTTCTTTCAGTCGTGTGGTAGTGCGTGGTGCGCGCCCAATGAGAACGCCAAAAACAAACGGACCAAGTAAGGCATGGAGACCCAAGAGCTCAGTTATACCGGCGAATATAAAGCCGAGTACGATTAATAAAGTCAGTTGTCCATAAATGATCTTCGTCACATCCACAATTCGCCGCATAACGAGGTCAGTAAATTTTTGACCAGCAGTTAGCATAATGGCGAAGAAAGCTACTGCAAAAGCACTCGTTTTCAACCCTGCCATCCATGTTTCACCAGCGTGCGCAGCAGACAAAGCCGACAATAGCGGCCAAACTACGACTTCACTGGCAATACCGGCAGCCATAATCACCTGTGCATAGCTGCGCCTGAGAGACTGCCGCTCAATTAAGATCTTGGCTATAACGCTCACTGCAGTAACCGAAAAAACAGCGCCAAGGAACATCGCCGAAATAATGTTCATGTTCAGCACATAGACACCGAATGCGGTGCCAGCTGCAATCGATGGAATAATCGTAAAGGCGGCCGTCAAGCTGCCCGCCTTCATGTGTTCAGTCAGAATTGACAAGTCGACTTCAGCGCCGGCAACCATCAACAAAAGAATCGCGCCGGTCCAGGCAAACATCGAGAGTGCCAGATCGACGCCCGGGTCTGCAAACAATGCATGATAAACGCTGGGGAAAACCGCCCCTAACAACGAGGGTCCGATCAGAAAGCCGCCGATCAATTCACCCAGAACTTCCGGCTGGGCAAAGCGACGCGCGACCTCCGCTGTGCCTCGTCCAATCAAGAGGATGGAAGCCATTGAAAGTAGTCCCGTGAGAAGTTGGTGCTCGGATAAACTCTGCATCGGACTCGCTGGCAGTTGGAGATTACGGCTAAGTTCCGCCGCCCGCCATCTTTTGTCATCGCTTGGCTCGCGGCTGGAATCGGCATAGATTCGAGCTTTCAATCATATCTAAGGATGAGGAACCTTTGTCCAATAATAGGCGTCCCTTACGATGCCTTTACAAATAGAACTTAACAAAGTTCTTTGACGCCTCATTTTTCTATTCACAGGTAACCTCACATGGATATAGTTTCGTACCGTGGACCGGGCGCAGCTGGCGGTGTCTCAACAGGGCTAGATACTGCGAGGCGGAGCCAAAAACACCCAGACGCATCCTGGTGGTTCCTATTTGACAAGTCGCTCAGCACTATTCGTCACGACTCAAGCGAGACCAAATTTGTCACTCAGATCGCTGATACCATAGTCGACGGCCATTATCACTTTTGCAATGAATTTCTCTGGCCAATCATGCACGATTTGCCGGAGCATGCGACTTACCGTTTAGACGATTACAGTCACTACTGCAAATTCAATCGCTTGTTCGGTGATTACATAAACTTTGAACAACGTCACAAAAAGCGGTTCTTCGTCAATGATTATCAACTCGCACTGATGCCCGCACACCTGAAGAAAGCCGGTAATCACAGCGTTGCTTTCTGGCATATTCCCTGGCCCAAAAATGTTAACGAGGAATACAAACCAGTTATCGCCGACATCGCAGCCGGGCTCCTTGCCGCAGATAGCGTCGGTTTCCACACTGATGAGTACGCCGACAATTTCAACGCATTCGTGGCAGAGAATATGCCTCAGTATGTCGTTAACACGCAAAGTCGTTTCGTTCGCAAACGCCAAATCGCGCACGAACCACACTTTTCGGATTATGAACGGAGCTTGTCTGATTCATACATTCTGCGGCCGTATAGATATCCGCAAGCAGTGTCGACATACTCCGGCACTCAAGTGATTGTCCATCCTCTAGGCATCGACGCTGCCGAATGGTCACAGCTGGCCGCTAGCCACGACGAAGATGCCATTCCCGAAGTTCTCCAGCATCTCTCGGGACAGCGAATCATCCTCTCTGTAGATCGCGCAGATTACACCAAAGCCGTACACGAAAGAATGCGCATAGTCGATCGTTTTCTTGAAGAACATCCGATTTATCAAAATCGTATTTCTTTCGTTCAGATCTGCGGTCGCAGCAGAGCCGGTATAGGTGCATTCGATCAATATTGGGACCGCTGCCAGGAATTAGCACGCACAGTCAATGAACGCTGGCGCACAGAAAATTGGGCGCCAATAGTGTGGCTGGAAAAACCAGTTGCTCCCAGAGAGTTGTCTCACTTGTACAGACACGCGACGGCTATGCTGGTCAATCCAGTGCGCGACGGCTTGAATCTCACCGCCAAAGAATTCATTGCCTGCCAGAAGACAAATCCAGGCGTCCTTATGCTTTCGCCAGGTGCTGGAGCATGGCAGGAACTGGGCGAATATTCATTGCCGGCAGATCCGCTCAAGGCTCATGAAACATGCGACTCGATCGCTCAAGCTTTAGCAATGCCGATGGTCGAAAGAAAAATGCGCTATCAACTTCTACAAAACAGATTGGACCGCAACCCCATGCAATCATGGTGGCGCTCAGTGACACATCAACAACCGGCTGCCGCTGCGGCTGGTGCTTCTCTTGCCAGCATGACAGCCGAGGCGCCGATGCGCAAATTCGGCTAATACCCTTTACCGCGTGCTGCTCCAGATGCTCTCGCTCGGCATCTTGATTTTGAATTCGTCCGGTTTGGCCTCCAGTTTCTGAGCCATGACATTGAGCGCTTCGTTCAATTGCAGATCGGAACCATCGCGCGCTTTGCGTGGTTTGAAATCCTTCGTGTTCATGTCTTTGCTGCTGTTGTACCACCAGGGGCCGCTCGTCGCCAACTCAGTCGGTTTTATCTCGACGACATACTCGGGCTTAATGCCCAGCTTGTGAATATCGTTGCCGTTGGGCGTAAGATAGCGGGCAATCGTGATGTTCATTCCTGATTCATCATCGACTTTCATCACCGCTTGCACAAGTCCCTTGCCAAAACTCTTCTCACCCACCAGTGTCGCCCGTCCATTCTCTTTCAGGGCGCCGCTTGTGATTTCGGATGCACTGGCACTGCGCCCATTGATCAAGACCACTAGCGCCTGATGACTCATGCTGCCACTCGCGGGCTTGGCATTGGAAAAAGTCGTACGATTGATACCATCGCGCCCGCGCGTGTAAACGATCACTCCACGATCGAGAAATATGTTGGCGATCGTAATTGCATTAGTGACCAGCCCACCTTGATTGTCGCGCAGATCGAGAATGATGCCGCGCGCCGGGCTGAGCTTCGAAAGCGCAGTGATCATCTCGGCTCCGGCGTCTGCAGACATGAAAGTACTCAGTCGCACGTAACCGACCTGGCTGTTGAGCATTTCGACATCAACCACTGATTTGATCGGAATTTCGTCGCGCACTATTTCAAATTCCAGGCGTTTGGTGCCTTCGCGCAGAACCGTCACTTTAACTGACGTATCGATTTTTCCTTTCAACAACGCCGATACTTTGTCCGGTTCGAATCCTTCTACTGATTTGCCATCGACTTCGACGATCTCATCGAGAGGCAAAACTCCAGCTTTAGCTGCCGGCGAATTTTCAACCGGCTCCACTACCATTACGTTTCTGTCCGCAGCCACACCAATGCGCACGCCGATGCCCACGAGCTTTGCCACTATTTGCAGTTGCTCATCTTTCCAGGCTTTAGGATCCAGAAAGCGCGTCCAAGGATCGGAAAGACTGGCGAGCATGGTGTTGATCGCCCGATATGCATCTTCTTTGTTTTCGAATTTACCGTCGAAGCGATGTTCCCATTTATCCCAATCTTGCCCGTTATACTTCGGATCGAAGTAACCATCTTTGACAAGCTTCCAGACCTTGGCATAGATCTGACTGGGCGTTGATGGCTTGCTCTCGGCCTGCGGCGCATCGGCTGTGCTGGCTGCCAATGCAGAAGCTGTAGGCGGACTGCTTCCCGGCAGAACGCAAATTGCAGATAAGCAAAATGCAGCAACGATACGCTTGAATCGCATAGGGACTAATAATACCAAGCTTCGTTGGAACTTGCTAAGCAGTCACCGCCTGCCGAGTTGTTTTGGCAACATGATGAAGCGACTGCTCGAGAGCCTCGATGAAAGTATCGATCTGTTCGTAGGTGATCACCAGAGGCGGTTCGACGCGAAGTACTCGAGCATTGATATAAGTACCCGAGATGAGAATGTTTCTCGCGAAAAGTTCTTTCGAAACTTCATACCCAGTATCGTTTCCGGCAAACTCCATGCCCAGCATCAAACCACGCCCGCGGGCAGCGGTCATCACTTTCGGATACTCAGCAATGAGTTTATTCAGCTGATCGAGAATATACTCGCCTTTTTCCTCAGCTTGCTTAGTCAAATCTTCTTCCAACAAAACATTGATCGTGGCGATGGCGGCCGCACAGGCAAGGGGGTTGCCACCGAATGTAGTGGTGTGCAAAAACGGGTTGTCGATGTATTTTTCCCAGGTCTTAGCCGTGCCGACAACTGCACCAATCGGCATGACACCGCCGCCAAAGCCTTTGCCCAGTGCCATTAGGTCGGGCACCACATCGTCGAATTCGCAGGCGAACATTTTACCCGAACGCGCCATGCCGCATTGAATTTCGTCGAAGACAAGCATGGCACCATATTTGTCGCACAATTCGCGGGCAGCCGCCAGATATCCGGGTGGCGCCACATTGATCCCACCTTCGCCTTGAATCGGCTCGAGCACCACTGCCGCCACTTTATTGCCGGAGAAATCAGTGGTCTCGAGCGTTATCTTCAAAGCATCGACGTTACCGAAAGGCACGTGAGTCCAGTTGAGCAAGGGCAGAAATGGTTGCCGGAAAACAGCTTTAGATGTGCCACCCAGAGACCCTAGCGTTTTGCCGTGAAAACCGCCGACGGCTCCGACAAAGTGATGCCGACCGGTGGCCAGCATAGCCATTTTCAAACAGCCTTCGATAGATTCGGTGCCCGAGTTGGTCAAGAATGAATATTGAAGAGCGCCCGGCGTAATCAAGGAAACCAGGTGCGCCAGGTAAGTGCGTAAAGGGTCGATCAGCTCTTGCGAGTGAATCGCTTGTTTTTGCAATTGGTCGGTGACGGCTTTAAGTACTTTCGGATGTCTGTGCCCGACCGTGTAGATGCCAAAGCCACCTAAGATATCGATGAATTCTTTGCCATTAACATCTCTGAACACGGCGCCTTCGTCATCCCATTCGACTGCCGTGTAATCAGTGCTGACAGACTTGCGATACTGCAGGAAACCGGGATTGACGTGGTCGGTCCAATATTTGACCGAATCTTCTATTACTCTTTCGCGCTCACCGACATCAAGCTTTTGCTTGCCGATCAGATCTAATACTTCTTGTGATTTAGCCAATGCGGCTGACAAATTCTTTGTCATTTGTTTTCCCCGCGGTTAAAAATGAAAATGAGCAACAGTTCCACCGGAACCAGCTCACTGACAAAATATTGCCTCATTAGAATACCCCAAATCGCAACAATATTGGCAAATTCGGGGATTAAAGATATGGTAGTGATCTCAACGGCAAGCCAGCTGCCCGGCACGGGCGCCTAAAATCATGCCCGGCAGAACGCCCAGAGAGCCCAATCCCTCGATCGCCATACCAGGCGCCTTTTGGGAGAATTTACGAATACTCGGCATCAGATCGTGACTGACGTTTAAATCTACTGCCCACTGATGGCTGGGGTTTTCGGTCGCAAGCTCGGGCAGCCAGGCCCGCGTTGCCTCTGCCATCGCTTTGTGATAACGGCTGTCGTTGCCTCGGCTGCCGGCTTTTCCATACCGGCCGCCGCTGACAGTCAAATAACCGTCGCCTGAGCGGTAATCATAATAAGTGAATGGGGCAGCGTCCCAAAAAAGCGGAAAGTTATCCGGAAAATCATGTCTAAAGCTGAGTGCATAAATTCTTTGATTGGCTTTTTCCAGGGGTCCGGTAGCAACAATCAAGGCGCGTGCACGCACGGTCACTGAACCAGCGAGCTCTAATTGCCACTGCGAGCCACTGCCACCATTATGCCTGGCGGAAATCTCTTTCCACCCCAAAACCTCGGCCTTTCCAAACATCGTGGTGCCGGCTTTGTGAGCGGCTTGGCATTGGTGTGCGAGGAGCGTGAGGGGGTTGATCCGGCCTTCGTCCGGCAACCACATCGCAGATTTGACACCGCGCAAATTAAGCAGACCACCAGTCATTTTATGCACTGCCTGCGGTGCGATCATTTCAGCTTTCAGACCGCAATTGTTGCGCGCGACCGTTTCCTTGCGCAGGCGCGAACTCGCTGTATCGGTAGTCGCAAGCGAGAGAGCGCCTATGTTTTTGGCTTTCAGCAAAGAGTCTGGGCTGTCGGCGACCTGATAGAGTTTCAGAACCAGCTCGGATGTAGTATGCCACAACTCCGTGGCTGGATCGCCTTTCGGCATGTTAACGAGTGGCGTGTTGACGCCGGCACCAAGAATACCGGCATTGCGCCCGGTGGCGCCATAACCGAGACCTGGAGCCCGTTCCAGAAGCAAAACCTGAGCGCCTGCAGTGCTCGCTGCAAGCGCTGCACTGAGCCCGGCAATGCCACCACCAATGATGACAACATCCCAGCTGACACCAGATACTTCTGCTTCGCTTATCTCAGGCAGTACTAACCAACGTTCTATATCAGCCGAGATAGTCGTGCGCCAGGGAGCGGTCGTTGTGCCGGTAAAGCTCTTGCTGACAGATTGACAAGATGACGCACGCATTAATAATTCTCTTCTTTTCATGCCGCCGGCTCAGCAAATGAAGGACATCCTTCGGTACAATCGTGGCCGCTTTTAGACACCAGGGAGTTGAGATGAGATTAGTATACGCGTCCTCTTTATTGACGGTGGCATTATCGGTTGTAATGGGCTGGCAATCAGTATCGCCGTTGCCTGCTGCGGCCAAAGCCAAAGCCAGCAGCACAACCGCGCTTGCGAGTAAAAGCGGTGGCACAGAGACGAAGAAGCCCAAAGACCTGGCCGTCAAAATCACCAATTTGTCTTCGCCAGTGAAGCTTGGCGGACAAGCCACTTGCAGCATTCAGACCGAACCAAACGCCCTGTGCAAAATCACAGTCAGCTTGAAATCAGGTCCAGCCAAATCGACCGGTCTGAATTCTCAGCATGCCGACGATAAAGGCGTTGCTACTTGGAATTGGAAAGTAGCCAACAACACGTCGGTGGGAGAATGGCCGGTCGATATCGATTGCTCGCTCAAAGGCGCCAAAGGCAAAGCTTCCGGCAAAATTACGCTGGAAAAATAAGCCTCTACTTGACGGCGCCGACCAGTTCTTTGTGGATCGTAGTGTCCTCGGCTTTGTATGAGTCGAGGATACCTTTCGCTTTTTCCACTTCGGCAGTGGTACCGTGCGCGATGACCACGAATTTATTGGCTTTAAGTGCTGTTTCGTATCTGAGCACGCTATCTTTAGGAATGCCGGCCGTTAAAAGTGCGGCGCCGAGAGCACTGAGACCGCCCACGACCACGGCTGTTTCGAGGGCGCCGATCAGCCAACTGACAATCGGTCCGCCGACCATGACCATGCCGATGCCGGGGATGAAAAGAAAAGCTGAGCCGAATACAAGCCCCCAGATCCAACCCCAGAAGGCGCCAGCTTTGCCCCAACTGGCGACACGATCGCCCATGTTGTAGTAGCCGACGACGTGCTCTTCCGTGTGGTAATCCTTGCCGACAATACTGAGCTTGGTCATATCAAAGCCTGATTTCTGCAGCTCCTTGATCGCTTCTTCAGCGTCAGTGTGATTAGTAAAAATTGCTACAACCGAATCGTTCTCTGCCATTTTCAACTCCTGTCTGTTTCAACAATACGCGACTGTACTCAACTGCCGTGCTTTTGAGCAGGACAAGCGCGATTTGCAATTTTGTCTCTGGCGAGATCTTAGCATCAATATGAACTTCATCTCAAATTCGAGATCGCTACATCTTTTCGTACCAGACTGGACCGTCTGCTTCGGATTCGCCATCGGCGGCAGTTTTCACTGCCGCAGCGCCAGCGCTGCCATCAGCGCCCGTGCCGCCGCTTGCGCCGACTTTGGCAGCGCCAGAAGGGGCCGCCACCGGCACTTTGCTGGCGCCGGGTGGAGGAGCATCTGGCGCCGGCTGCATGTTTTCTAGAAGGCGGATATATAAACGGCCGACTGTGGCACGCTGCTCATCAGTCCATTCACCCGTGCGGAAATCATCGAGGATGGCGAAGAGCTCATCACGCTTACGCGCTTGTTTGATTTTGGTCAGCCAGTCCGGAAATTCCATGCCTATATTCTAGCGCTTCGCGGCGCCGATCATCTGGCAGAATTGAATCACCCGATTTTCAGCCCAGAAACGATCGATCAAAATGCCCGAATCGAGCCGTTCTCTTTCAGCATTGATGAAACCGGCATGACCACCGTGGTCTGGAGCAAGCAACATCAAGGAGGGATTCTCGAATTTTTTGGAAGCGAATGTGCGGAAGGGCACTAACGGGTCATCTTTGGCTGTGATCACCAGAGTCGGCACTTCAATTTGGTCGATTACTCTAATGGCACTGCATCGCGCGTAATATTCGGCGCTGCCGCTGAAACCGGCATCAGGAGCAGTATATAGATCGTCAAAGCGGCGCACCGATTTAATTTGACCGAGATGCTTCAAAGTGAAACCGTTGGGAAAAAGTTTTTGCTTGTCTCGAATTTTCTGCTTCAGACTGTGCAAAAATCTGGTTTCGTAAATCCAATTGAAACCTTTCTCCATCGCGTCGACGCAGGCAGCCAGATCGACTGCAGGAGAAATCGCACAAATGCCTTTAATCAGGCCTGAACCACGTTCGCCCAATTCGCCACCGAGTTTCATGACGATGTTGCCACCAAGCGAATAACCGACAAGAAATATATTAGTCAAGCCATCCCGCTCACGCAGCTCTTCGACTACAGCTTGCACGTCCTCGCTATTGCCGGCGTTATAGAGAGTTGGTGAAAGATGCAAGGTATTGCCGCAATTGCGCAAATTCAAACGCACTACATTCATACCGGCAGTAACAGCCTTGGTCGTGTCGAGCGGAATATCGTAAGTGATGCC
>CAJCHQ010000340.1 GCA_903970295.1 Bryobacterales bacterium | reverse complement strand
TAGTCTTTGATCACTTCGTTGCGATAGCCGCAGCAGATGGTGACGCGGGTGAATCCGTGCGTGCTGAGCAAGCGCAACTGAAAGGCGAGTAGCGGGTTGCCAAGAACTGGGATCATTCCTTTCGGTCGATCTTCGGTAAACGGGCGCAGGCGCTCGCCTTTGCCGCCAGCCAGGATGATTGCTCGATGCAAGGGATTTCTCCAGACAAATCAGTCGTCAATAGTATGACAGACCGCAAGGGTCGAAAAATTTCGTCCTTTTCAGACTGAATTTGCAGTTGCGATTTTTTGATCGCAGCTAGCTTTGAACTTTTTTCGTGCAGACGACGTTTATTAGAGTGGGCATCTAATAAAACCAATCAGGTCAACGTCGCGTGCAGCAGATTGAAATTTGTGGGGCGAATTACTGAGCAGCTGCCGCCCGACGTTCACTTTTGTAGTGATGTTGCGGTCGGCATGGGAGCAAAAGACATCTCTTCAGATTCCGCCACTGTTGCCTTGTGAGCAGGCGTCTGGGCATGTGGTTGTCGTCCGCCGACGCGCTCGCGCCAGTAATCGAGCAGATCGCTCATCATTTGTTCGAACGTGAATTCTTGCTGCCAACCCGTTGCTTGCTTGAACTTTGTCGGATCGCCATGCAGCACGAGGACATCGCTTGGCCGCATCCGGCTGGGATCGGTGGCCACTTCGATTTTGATTTCGCTGAGGGACAGGAGATAATCGAGCATTTGCTTGATCGTTCGTGTTTTGCCTGAAGCGATCACGTAATCCTCACCAGGAGTGCATTTGCTTACGCTCAACCAATAGGCCCGGACGACGTCACGCACGTCGGTCCAATCTCTTTGCGCGTCGAGGTTACCGACATGCAGAACTGGTGCTTTCAAACCGGCTTCGATTTCGGCGATTTGCTTGGCGAAGTTACTCGTGACGAAAACCTCGCCCCGGCGCGGTCCTTCGTGATTGAAAGTGCGCGTGCGGATAACGCGCAGACCGTAACTTTCGAAATACTGGTAGGCGAGCATGTCCTGCGCGACCTTGCTGACGGCATACGGACTGAGGGGCCGGAACGGATTCTTTTCGTTAATCGGCAGTTCGTCGGGCATGACTCGTCCATACTCTTCCGAGCTCAAGGCCACCTGAATGACAGGATCGAGCCCGAGATGTCTGATTGCTTCAAACAAATTCAGCTGCATTAGAACATTGTCACAGATTGTTGTTTGCGGATTTTTCCATGACTCGGGCACGAAGCTTTGGGCCGCCAAATGGAAGATGTAGTCTGGCTTGACGTTTTTCACCAATTCGAGAGCGCCGGACGAGTCAGTTAAATCGCAATCTATGAGAGTGATTTGATTTTCGATATGACTGATATTTTCGAGCGGACTGCGCCAGCGTTTAACGCCGAAGATTTGCGCCTGCGGCTGGTGATTGAGGAGATACTCCGCCAGGTGGCTTCCCACCATGCCAGTCACTCCAGTAATCAGTATTCGCGTCATCCAGGACCTCCTTGCAAAGCGCCAGGAATGATAGCACAGCCCCAAATCTCAGACGTGAAGCAGGACTTCTTTAAAACCAACCTCATACGGCCTCTTGGCAAGCGGATCGTGATCAGTTACTAAAAACAGTCCGAAAAAGTTCGAACGAATTAGGGGAGCATTGGATCGGCTAAGATTTTTTCTCGGCTAATAAGAATTCTGTATGGCAAATGTTAGTTTCGATAATTCTTCCGGTTTATAACGGCGCGCGTTATCTTGGTAACGCCATCGAAAGTGTGCTCGCCCAAACCCATCAATCAATCGAATTATTGATTGCCGATGATGGGTCGGTGGATGGTAGCTGGGAATTGATTCAAGGTTATGCGCAGAAAGACGCACGCATCAAATCCTGGCGCAACGAAACGAGGCTCGGTCTTTTCGGCAATTACAATCGCACAATCAAAAAAGCTACTGGCGAGTATATAAAGCTCTTTGCTCAAGACGACCTGCTCGCCTCAACGTCGATCGCGACACTTGCGGCTGCACTGTCCGAAAATCCCAGCGCAGTCATTGCCGCATGCGGGCGCAGTGTGATGGAAGAATTGCCTCTCGAAAAATTGCGCCAAGAAAACCCGCGCCAAGAAAACGCGCACGAAGAAAAATCGCACACACCAGTGATTTTGCCTCGAGGCTTGAGCGTCGGTCATCAAGTCATACTCAAATGTTTATCAGAGTATCGCAATCTGATTGGCGAACCTGTGACCGTGATGTTTCGCAGTCAAGACAGACAGATGCAATTCAATGAAAATTATCTTTCGCTGGGAGATCTGGAGTTGTGGTTTAGATTTCTTGCTCATGGCGATCTTGTGTATGTGCCGGATCCCCTCGTTAGCTTCCGCAGTCACAAGGAGAGCCAGACGCAGAGCTTGCTCCTCGATCTGGACTGGGTACTGGATTTTCTGCGCATGAGTAGGGAATACGAATCTTATTTGCGAGAACTGAAAATTGCTCGTCAAGATTACTGCATGCGTTTTATCGAATTAGCTTCGCCACTTGTAGAAGCTAATGTGCGTACGGATGATCAATTCGTCGATGCGCTGCCGCTGCACAAAGAGTTGGCTTATTATCTGCTGCGAAGATTGCCTAGCGCACTTGACGGGCAAGCTAATTACAAATCTGTTCTGTCTAGCACTTCCTGGCGGGTGACACGGCCGTTGCGATTGATCAAAGAGAAGCTGGACAAGTGAAATGAAACTAAGTAGAAACAACTTCAGCCGCTGCCACAATGGAATTGCGCTTCTGCCAATCGGCCCAACGTTCGGCGCGCTCGATGCTCTTACCCAAAGCATAAGTCAGAGCTTCCCGTTTTTTTATGTCGTAGTCAGCCCCCTGTTCTAGAGCCAGAAGCTGTTTGACTAATTTGGCCGTTTTGCTACCACCGGTGCCTTGGTTGAGTGCGGCTAAATAAGCGCGTGAACCTTCGCTGCGAATGCAATCGTGTTCTTCTATCAAGCAGGTAAGTAGAACCTCAAGCAACATGTGCACATCTTTGGGTGCGCTGTTTGGATCGCCACTGAGAATTTGCTCGATACAGCGGGCAACTACTTGGGCGTGGTACGACGAGCAGCGCGCCACCGGGCTTAGCGCTTTGGCCCAACGGCTAATCGAGATTAATGGCATGTGGTCCGCCTTGTGGTCACTGGGACGAACCCCATTTGATCGATACATCTGACCCATCACTGCGCCCAGTTCACTACCGTCCAGGCGACCATCATCTATTACGGCAATCAAAGCTTCGATCGCTGTTGAATGCTCATCTCTTTGTTTGGATGCCATAGCTAAGGCAAGCATCACATGGACCACATCGCTGACGTGTATGTCGGGGTCATACAGAGCTTGAAGGTAGGCAACATTTATTTTGCCGTTGAGGTCTACTCCGTAGTTTAGCGCCAGCTTTTCAGCTCCTTCCGCAAAAAATGCGTCGAGATTTTTAGGCGTAATCGTGCGGCGCCAATCCACTAATTCGTTCATCTGCAGCCGGATGTAATCGACTCTTTGCATGCGAGCGGTAACAAGATTGTCTGCCGCAGTGGAAGGCGGAAAGGCAGGTGTGCGATCGAACACTCGAAAATCTTTGATTGCCGTTCTCAAATCGGGCTCAGACTCGGTCACTAATTTCAGCTGGTAGCGCGCCAGGCATGCTGCATCAGGACCCAAACGCGGAAATCGAGCTTCGACTCTGTCGTCGTCACCGAACGGATTGCGCGATCTGGCAGCTGCGATCCAGAGTTCGGCAGTCGTACCGATTGCCACATCGTTTGACCCGAGAGCGTATAGGGCAGCCTCGACAAATTCGCTGCGCTGCGACTTGAGCAGCTCAGTTGTAGCGGCCTCTCGATTATCAGGCGCGAGTCTTAACAACGCTAGGCTTTGATCAAACATGGCTTCGTTTGATTTCTCTTTGGCTAATCCAACTGCACTTAGCAAATTAGCGAAAAACGGCTTGCTTAATGGGTTAGTGCTTGCGGTAGAATGGGCACCATTGGCATCGTCAGCGAAGCTCCGCTTTATACGTTCAACTAGTATTAGAGGGTCTATCCAGCCACCTTCGTGAGTGGGCGTGCTGAGCAAATTTACTCGCCGTCCTTGCAACATCTGGTTGACGACCGTTCGGAAACGTTTGCGTGCGAAATTTCCGACTGTCGGTGAAAGATCCCAGGCTGGGCCTAACTTCTGCTCCCAGCCAGACGGCATCTTGCCCGTCGTCCAGGCTTGGGCGGCGAGCAGAATTGGATCTGCAGAATGCCCGGCGAGCGGTTCTACTTTCGCTCTGAGCGCTTCTGTTCTGATTCTGAAATCGTCCGGACGGTCTACTCCAAGCCGAGCCAAGGCATCCAAGACGATTTCCACTTGATCTGCAGTTGGGCGATGGTCCCACGCAGTTAGCGGCATGAGAAAAAAAACTAACTCATCGACTGTCGCTATCTTTTTCAGCCTTTTGTCGGGATTCAATCGAGGAAAACCATCGCCACGCAGGTCAAGAGCGTCTAGTTTTGGATTTGTTTCATTTAACGCTGAGAGAGTGTATTCGAGTTGAGCTACCCGGGATAATGCAGCGGGAACGTTGCTGCATTGCTGACGGATTTTATCAATGTCGAAAAGTAGCGGCTGACCCACATTTAATTGCAGCGCTTTATTTTGTGGCGCGTCGGTCATTGACATAGGTGTATTCAAGGCACTTTTTTTCGAAGCTCCGCGTTTGATCAAATCGACTACGTTCGTTGAAGACGCCTGATCTCCGTTTTTAGATTCGGCTTCTACGTTGTGAGGGTCAGAAGCCATGACTGTACCTTTTCGTTCAGCCCACCTGGCGGCTTCGCTTCGATGCACAATCGCCACTCGTGGAAGTTTGGATTCCATGCGCGCGATCAAATCATCATCCCTGCACTTTAACTTCTCGAGCTGTGTGATTGCGCGTTTGTGGATCTCCTGATTCTCGCTTTCCATCGCATCGATTGTGGCAGCAGCGACTTCGTGTTTTGCTCCGGGATGCGCGTCGGCAATCGCTTTTAGTGTCTTCAAAGCTTGCACTGCATGCTCTTTGCCTTTGAGCAGAAATGCTGTAGGAATGCTTTCACAGGCTGCCCCGACAGGAAAGTCGGGGTGGTCTGCTACTTGGGCAATTTTTTCCAAAGTCCACAAAATGACCTTTGGATTCCGGCAAGACAACAGGCGCAAAAGATCAGGAAGCACAGCTAGCCTCTCGTCAAGCGAAGCCTCCAGCTGGTCGTACAAATCTGTGAACCAATTTATCTTCAGTGTCGATCCACTTTCCGAGTGTTCGAGATTGAAGGTAGCGAATAAAGTCATTACTGCCTGGAGGAGGCGCCCCTTATCGATTTTTCCTTCCTGACACAATTGAATCAGCCCCTTCGACCACCGCGGAGCGGCGCTATTGATTCGCATCCAGCGTCTTTGCACTGCCGGCTGCTCAGATTCGCGCCAGCCGGGAGCTGTTTGCTGATGAAGCAAAGTTCTCATGGCTTGGTCGTTTTTAAACATATTCCAGAGCTCCGGCAAAAGTTCTTCGTCCGCGGTCAGCAAACTCACTATAGTGCCTTCGGAAATCACCGGTTGGACTCGTGCGCCATCCACAAATTGGGACGTGGCCCCAGCTTCAGCACCAGGCAAAGAAAGCATCATGCCAGTGTAGTAAGCAGAATTATGTTCAGGTTGGATGATCTGCTCTCGCTCCATTCGACGAATCGTTAACCAGTGCGTAAGTGGCGCTTCCACCAAGATCCAATCAACCCAGTTGTTAAGCCAAGTTGGCTTGCGGTCTTTTAATAGCGCATAGCAATAATTGGCGGGCGGGATCGCCGTGCGTTTTTTTATATCTGTCATCCCCGCGGTTGCCATCACGGCGATTCCAGAAACTGCAACAGCATCCGCCTGCACCGCTTGCGGTGGCAAATTCTTAGCTGTGATTTTGGCCTCGGATAATCGCTCAATCAGTTTTTGAATGCGTTTTGGTGGCTGAGAGCCTGGGGAAAAAAGTCGTGCTTCGGATGGAACGGATAACCAAAAGCGAAGTTCGACATCATTGTAGTTGTGAAGCGAACTCACTTCTAGCCATTGCAGTGCTCTGGCCAAATGTTCCTTGCGTTCCTTCTCAGGCATATCCTTGAAAAAATCGATCACCGCGTCCGAATTCAGTGTGCTCAGCACTTCGTCCAAACTCGGGTTTTTCATTGCAGCTCATCCTTGTTTGCTTCAGGCTCCGACAAAATCTCGACCGCGAGGATATGCTTGCATTCACCGCGATCTTCGGGGTGTTTCAATTTCCAGTCGCACGGCTCATCCAGACCCAGATTGCCGGCTAGCAGAGTCGAGTCCACACATGCTTGCCATTGCAAATTGGCGCGCACCTTCGTCAGCTCGCCATCTTTGCGAGCTCGAGCTAATTGCGATAGTACCTGCCCTTCGCCGGAAAATCCTCGCGAGGCATCGGGGCTGAGCACTAGATGGAAGCTGGCATCATCGAATGTTACCTCCCAGCCGCTAACGCCGTGATCGCCTCCGTAAACGCGGACCTTAGTGGCATGTCGCAACACTGTTCCAAGACTTTCAGACGACCCGCTGCTCCCAGCCTTACAGCCTGGTTGGTTTCTCTTGGGCTCAAGCGCATACCTTTGCCGGATGGCACCACATACGATACCGAGCCTTTGTCTGTTATTTGCTGTTTAGGCAGGCTGGCAAAGAAGCGACGGGCTTCGTCGCCTGAAACCTCGAAAGATGGCTTCAGCCGAGCCTGATGAGCCTGCACTTCGACAAAACCTTTCAACCAGCGCACTGGCAGTTTAACTTTTTTTTCGATCACTTTGGTGCCGGCGCGTTCAAGTTCGACGCCCTCAGCTCCGACATTCAATCCAACTTTTTCAGAATTCAAAATGCTGATAAGCGCCGCTCGCATTGGCCCATTGAAATCAACATTGGTAGTGCCGCGACCGACGAAATCGCC
>CAJCHQ010000339.1 GCA_903970295.1 Bryobacterales bacterium | reverse complement strand
CTGCGCGAAGCCGAAGCTGCCGCTTTCGCGGTCGATTCACGCATCCGCAAAGTCTCGGTCAGTCTTTCTCTGAGCGAAGAAACCATCGCCATCGTCAACAGCAACGGACTTCTGGTTGTCGATGATGTGCCGATGCTGAGGCTGAGCGTGGACTGTCTGGCTGTCGACGGCAATCGCCGCGAATCAGGTAACTCAGGCGGCGGCGGGCGCATCGACTTCGATGTCTTCGCTGCCCAGGGACGCGTGACCGAGATCGCCCGTGAAGCGGCGGCGCTTGCTCTGCGCTTGCTCAAGTCTGAGGAAGCACCGTCGGGAGTGATGCCGGTTGTGCTCGGGAATGGCTGGACAGGCATTCTCATCCACGAAGCTGTCGGTCACGGTCTGGAGGGCGATTTCAATCGCAAAAAGACTTCGGCTTATACAGACCGTATTGGTCAGCAGGTGGCCAGTCCTCTCGTCACGATCATCGACGATGGTACGTTGCCGGGTGGCCGCGGTTCGCTCAATGTCGACGGGGAAGGCACTCCCACTCGGCGCAATGTGCTCATTCGTGACGGCATTCTGGAATGCTACATGCAAGACCAGCTCAATGCGCGAATGATGGGCATGCAGGCGACCGGCAACGGCCGTCGAGAGAGCTATGCCTATCCGCCGATGCCGCGCATGACCACGACGGGGATCGACGCTGGCCAGTCCAAGCCGGCAGACATCATCAAATCGGTCAAATACGGTCTGTACGCTCCCAACTTCAGCAGCGGTCAGGTCGATATCACCAGCGGCAATTTCGTCTTCGTCGCTTCCGAGGCGTGGGTTATTCGCGATGGCGAACTGACCAACTACGTCAAGGGCGCAACGATAGCCGGAAACGGGCCGGACGCGATGACTCGGGTGATGATGGTCGGCGACGACCTGGCCTACGATCCCGGCATCGGCACTTGCGGCAAGGGGCAATCGGTCCCCGTCGGAGTATTCTCCCCGACGGTTCTGATCGAGGGCCTGACAGTGGGCGGAAAGGAGTAACCATCATGAAAAACGTCAACTATCAAGCGCTCACCGAGCGTGTGATCGGCGAAGCGAAGAAGCGCGGTGCTACTGCCTGCGATGTCACCGTCAGCTTCAGCTCCGGCGAAGAAGTCAGTGTTTGCAATGGCGAACGAGAAAACATCGAAGCTTCCGACGATCAGAGCATGAAATTGCGAATCTTTGTCGGCAACAAAACGGCAGTCGGCAACACCAAGGACTTCACTGTCGCCGGTGTGCGCCGGGTCGTCGCTGCGACAGTCGCCGAAGCGAAGCTGCTCCAGGAAGATCCGTTTGCCGGCTTGCCGGCTGCGGAGTTTGCGGCGAAAGCCGTGACTGCGATACCGCTCGTCGACCCCGGTCTGGCCAATCTGACACCTGCGAAGATGCTGGAGCTGGCTTTGCAGACCGAGCGGGCCGCCTACGAGTTCGACCCCCGCGTGACAAAAACGGAGTCGGCTTCCTGCTCCCGTTTCACCGGCATGACCTTCTATGCGAGCTCGGAAGGTGTTTTTCGTTCCCATGAGGCAGCCCATTGCAGTTTCGGCTTGGGCATTGTCGCTCAGAGCGCAGGCGAAATGCAGAGCGGTGGATACAGCTCAGTCAGCCGTAGGTTCGCCGATCTGGACGATCCGACAACGGTCGGCAGAAAGGCGGCTGAAGAAGCAGTGCTCAAGCTCGGGGCTCGCAAGATGAAGTCGGGTGTGTACCCGGTCGTCTTTCATCCCGATATGGGGGCCGAACTGCTTCGCTCTCTGGTTTCTGCGATGGCGGGACCGAGCATCTACATGGAGAGCTCATTTCTGCTGGGTAAGTTGGGCGAAAGCATCGCTTGCCCCGAGCTCGAAATTGTCGATGACGCGCTTTTGCCCTGGGGTCTGGGCTCGTCGCCTTTCGACGATGAGGGACTGGCTAGAAGCACCCGCACAATCGTGCACGGTGGCGTTCTTCAGTCCTACTTGCTCGACGCCTATTCGGCTCGTAAGCTGAAGAGCGTGCCAAACGGTGGCTTCAAGACAACCAATCTCTTCATCAAGCCTGGCTCCGCGGCGCCAACTCCCGCGGCGCTCTTAGGCTCGGTCAAGGACGGGTTGTACTTGACTGAGATCAAGGGCAGGGGCTTCAATGTGGTCACCGGCGATTACTCGGTGGGCGCAGGCGGCCGGCGCATCGTCAATGGTCAGCTGGCTGAGGCGATCGACAATGTCACTATTGCCGGTCATCTTCTGGAGATGTTCTCTGCTGCGGAGATGGCCAATGATTTGGTGCTTCGTCGTAGCGTCTCTTCGCCGACCTTGAAGTTCAACATGGTGGTGGCGGGCGAGTAAGACCGGTTTCGTCCAAACGAGACTGGTACAAGATCGCGGCCGGGGCGCTTTAAATGCGCTCTGGCCGCTTTTTGGCCGCTTTAGTTAGAGGAGTTGTAAGTTTTTCCAGCAGCATTAATCACAGAGGAGAAGTCTCATGCTAATCGTCCTGACGGTCGTGCTGTTCGTTCTTGCCGTAGTCGCAAGTGGCCTGGCTCTGGCAATTCTGTCCACGGTAATCGGCACCAACCGTTTCAAAATCAACTACGAGGTGGCGATGAAATACGGCTTCATCTCGGGTGCTTTACTTTCGGCTGTGATCCTGGGTGCAAGCGCGGCTTTCATCGGTGTGTCGGCGGCGACGACCATAGCCGAGTGGAATCTGGGAGTGACGGTGGTGTATCTAGTGGCATTCTTCGCCTTTATCTACCTCCAGCCGAAGACTTGAAATTCTCTACTGAAGTTTCGATCGAGGTGGTAAGGAAGTGGGACTAAAACCCCACTTCTTTACGTTTGTTTTTTTAGTTACATAGCTAGAAATGTTCTAATATGGCAAAGTAAAAGCGAAGACGAAAAGTCAGTAATTTTGGTAGCATTTGACCGGCAGTCAACCTGCGGCGACAATCTTCGACTTGTTTTCTTGTGGCCAGCCCCAAAGTGGCGCAACATCTCAACAAGACGAGCGCTACACTGTCAGGCAGATTACTTACTTTTTCTTGTAATTAACTATGCGGAAACAGAACATTTCCAGAGTGATTGTCATTCGCGTCACCCCTCGCGGCAAGTGACCTTTCCCATCGCTGGGGCAACCATATTGAGCTGCGCTAACGGGCTACACGGGTCTCTTAATTGAGTACACAGCGATCGTGGCGAGCGAAACAACAATCTTGCTGACAACTATAAATTGAACAACATTTACATACGATAGCTCTAAGAATCAAGCCCTTTTCGATAGTCACAAAGAGTTCCGTGTGCTTTTGATTTTGGGAGAGGGTTTTCACCTCAATCGAGCCTATCGAGTTTTAACCGTAATTCCGAGTGAGTTCCACACTCAACTGAGAAGGTCGGCTATGAGAAAGCAGATGGGACACAAGCTGATAAGTCGAGAAGTTTTTCACCCAAAAGGAGAGGCTATCCCCTCCTCCCTGATTAACAACAATGGATTCACCGCTTGTGAAATCTGAGAAGGAAATAGTATCGTGACCAAACCCAAAATGGTATCCATCGCTTTAATCATCGTCGTAAGCGGTTGGGCGCTGCTGATTGCCCTCCACCCGCATTCACACCCGGAGTCAGTAGCTTTGGCCCGAACTGTAAAGGTTCAGGGCTCGCCCACGGAAAATCTTGCAGCGACGACGCCAGAAGTGCCGGCGCAGCCTTCAAAACATTCGGCGCAATCGCCAGTTATATCGACGCAAGTGTCACATCCACAGAAACTCACGGTTGATCAAATCGTCGGTTCGTCCAGCGCCGACCAACCCAGCGAGGAAAGCGACAAGCTCTCCGCGGCGGCTATGTTCATGTCCAAGGAAGCGGCTCTGAAAAAGGCGGTGGCTGAATTGCTGGCGGCGCTCGAGCGAGCGAAAAACCTACCTGAGATGGCAGACTATAAAAGTGCAGTGGCGAGCGCTCAGCAAACAGAACAGCAATATGACCGAGCCCGTCTGGCTGGTGCCGACGCTGCGACTCTGCGAGAGCTCGCAAAGGGGTATCTACAAGCTGGTCAGGAGGCGGATCAGAAAGCGACAACCTTGTTCGACATGGAGCAAGCCGGCCTGCTGGATGCGGTCAGCAGTTTCTGCGATGCGGGCATGGCAATGTTTTTGGATGCCGTTGGCCACGGTCAACATCAGAAAGATTACGAGCAGATAGTCGCTCCTGTGTCTGAATTCATGGACGGCTATTCGTGGTTATCCGAGTTCGATGAAGGCGTGCTGTGGATCGATGAGTCTCGGATCAAGGAGCAGCATGGCATCGGTCTCGATCAACCGCTGCCTGACAGCCTGAAGCAGGCTGAGCTTCTGCGCAATGCCGTTGTGAATCTGGAACGTCGCGTTGCTGACGGAGATTTGGAGACGGGTATTTACTGAAAGGACAGCAATTTCTTCGTTCTGCTCAGACGTCAAATTCGGCTGACTTACGCTCGCGCTCTCGGCTAGTGTCAAGGATACAGCAATGTTCCTTGCCACTTCCGAGAGGTTTTTTTTGATTTTTGGCGATTATACTTAGCGAAAAATAGATGTTTTACGTAGAAAAAAACTAAAAAAAGGACACCATGAATTTTTCGTTCATGGTGTCCCAGTGGTTCGTGCCTTAGCACTTTCCGATTTGACTCGGATTACCGGCGACTTTTCTTTTTGGAGGAGTCACCGGTCGGGGTAGTTCTGGATACAGGCGGGATCGGCTTACGCGGACGTTGGCTGAAGTCGGGAATCCTGACTGGATTTGCTTTCAGTTCTTCCAGAGCGATCTCGATGGCAGTGTCCAACTGTGGATCAACGCCATTAGCGTAGTCTTGCGGTTTCACGTCGACGTCGAAGTCGGGCGTTGCACCGTGGTTTTCAACAGACCAGCCTTTGTCTTCGAAGTAGAAGGCATACTCAGGAACAGTAACGATACTGCCGTCTACCAGCGCGTGACGCGGGTCGATGCCAATGACACCGCCCCAGGTACGCTTGCCGATAACTTTACCCACACCGTAGAGGTGCACGGCGTGAGTGATGATGTCGCCGTCAGAAGCAGCGAACTGATTCGTGACGATTACTTTCGGACCGGCGACCGACTCCATCGGATAGGTGCCAGTGCCGTTCCAGCGAGAGATATCCCAGCCTTTCACCTGCCTCAGCAGAACCTGCAGGATGAGTGCCGAGACCGAGCCGCCGCCGTTGAAACGAACGTCGACAACTAATCCCTGTTTGCCATGTTCGAGCTGATAGCCGCGATAGAATTCGCCGTAACCAGTTTCGCCCATGTCCGGGATGTGCACATAACCGAGCTTACCGCCGCTCTTCTTGTGCACCTGGCGCCGGTTTTCGTTGACCCAGGCGCGATAACGCAAGGGTTCTTCGTCAGCCAGCGCGACGATCGTCGCTTCGTTCAGCTCGCCGTCCGCATTTTTCAGCGTCAGACCAACGCGCTTGAAAGCCTTGTTGACCAGCAGCTTCTGCGGACTTTCGCTGAATGTGACAGAGACACCGTCGACCGCGACGATGATATCACCGACGGTGATACCGAGGCCGGGAGCTGCCAGCGGTGAATCAGCTGTCGGGTCGCCAGGATCTCCCCTGAGGATAGAGGTGATTCTGTAGCCGCCCTGAGCTTTGTCCCAAACAAGATCGGCACCGAGATGACCCTGGTAATAGCCATTCGACGGCTGGTAGTCGCCCCCGCTGTGGTATGCGTGAGAAGTTCCCAGCTCGCCTTGCATTTCCCAGATCAGGTCGGCTAGATCTCCCCGGGTTCTCAACCTGGGTAGGAGCTTTGCATAGCGGTCGCGGACCAAGTTCCAGTCCACATCGCACATGTCTTCGGTCCAGAAGTTCTGAGCTTGCATTCTCCAGGCTTCGTGGAAAATTTGCGCCCATTCTTCCTGCGGCTTGACCGACACTTCCACTTCCGAGATATCGATCAAGCCTGACCGGCGAGTGTACTCGTCGGCGGGTTCATCGATATATTCGGTGCCTTCGGCAATTTCCTCCACCACGTCGAAGACGCGGATGGTCTCTTTGCCTTCGCCGGTGTGGAAGAAGACAAATTCACCACCTTTGGCCAGACGGACGTCTGAAACTCCGGCAGCGACATGAATCATGCGTTGCTGCTCGAAATCATAAAGCCAGAGCGTCGAATGCTGCGGCGCCTTCTCGTTGATCCAAGAACCTGACGGCGCATCAAGTGAGGCACTGATCGAGTCGTACTGAACGAACAAAACCCTACCCTTGACCGCGATCAAAGAGGTGTATTCGCCAGTGGCAACGCAATCAGGGAAGGCAATTACTCGTTCAAGGATGCCGTCGAAGTCGATGTCGATCGACACGCCTTCAGCCAGCTCCTGGACCTTGGTTTCACGAACGGTTTTCACCAGCGGATTGGGGTCATCGTCGAACGGTGTGATCACATCTTTGCGCAGCGGTATGGCGTAGAGCCGGCTGGCATAGGCGAATCCCATGTCCATCTTGACCGCATCCCATTGCGGTTTGAACGTTCGCGACGAAACGAAGTACAGGTAATCGCCATCGGGGTCCCATGCCGGCAGGCGGTCGCTCAGGATCTCTCTGGTCACATCGTGCGTGACGCCGGTTATGGCATTGACGACACGGATGCGGCCAGCTGCGACGAAGAGGTCCCTCGTCACTGTCGCCGGGTAAGTGTAAGCGACCCAGACGCCGTCGGGCGACCAGGCTATGTCGTGAATGTTGCCGACTTCTGCAGTGTCGAGAACTTTGACCTTGCCGGTCTCGAAGTCGACGTGCAGCAGTTGGTTTTTGTGGTTCGTGACCGCAACCGAATCAACACAAGCCGACAATTCAACGAAACGCCCGAGATCCTCTTTGGTCAGAATCACTGGCGCTTTGCTCTTGTCGGCGTAATGCAATTCGAGACGTTCGTAGCCGGCTGCATCGCTGACGACCACAAAGCGGTTGCCGTCAGGCAGCCAGTCGATCAAGCGATAGCGGATGCGATTGCCGGAGCCGTGCTGAGTGGCATGACTGCCCCAGTTCGGTTTGACAATCGGCTGACCGCGGGCGATCAATGCCAGCGAGTGACCTTCCGGATGGGGCGCATAAGACTCCAGCCAATCGGATGCAGGCAGCAAGCGCCGTTCGGTTTCCCGCTTCATAACAGGCACTGAGACCGGGATTTGGGCGGAGGCGTTTTTGACCGGGTCGAAGACATAGAGGTCACCGCCGGCGGTGTAGACGATGCGTTCGCCATCTGTTGAGGGGAAGCGGACGTAGTAATCGGAGTGGTGCGTGTGTTTCTGGAGATCAGAACCGTCGGGTTTCACCGAGTAGATGTTGGCGATGTCCTCGTGATCCGAAGCGAAGTAGACACGCTCACCGACCCACATCGGGCAAACAACGTTGCCTTCGATGTGTCTGACGAAGTGGGCGAATTCGCCGTTGCCTTCAGGATCGATCCAGAGTTCTCCTTTCTGACCGCCGCGGTAACGCTTCCACGATGCAGAGTCGATTTCGTTCATGCCGAGAACGGTGGCGCCGTCTTCGTTTGTGGCGATTGTCTCGACCAGTCCATGGGGAAGCTTTACCGGCTGCCCGCCTTTGACTGAGATGGTGTAACCCTGTTTCGTGCGAGAGAAGGGCAGACCGGCATCGGCAGCGAAGACGAGCTTCTTGCCGTTGGCTGACCAGCCGCAGAGGTTGATGCTGCCGCTACCGAGATGAGTGATGCGGGTTGGCGCTTCACCGAAGGAGGGAATCAGATAGAGTTCGCTCGGGCCATCTTCAAGTCCGACGAAAGCGATCTGCCGACCATTCGGCGAAATGCGCGGAAAAGTACAATCGTGTTCGCCGGTGGTCAAGCGCGTGGCTGGGCCTCCCTTGATGGACACAGACCAGAGATTGCCCTCACACACGAATACGATCGTGTCGCGGTGAATGTGGGCGTGTTGGTAGTAACCGGGATGAGAAGACATGAGAGCCTCCCTAGTGGACGGGTTGTGGACGATGCGAGGAAATTCGTGAGAACTCCAGTCGTAGCGAGTAGCAGTCAAACCTACTTGTCGGCAAACAAACTCTTGCTCGTGCCGCAAAACAGCAAGAGTCGTTAGGTGTTGTGGGATTGGGCGATTGTCGGCGAGTAGGTTTGACTGCGAGCGTTGTTGAAAAGAATACTCAAGCTCTATCAAGACGCTCTTTTTTGAACAATCCTTGCCGGTCTTAGATGAGTACGTTTTCCACTGCTCACGCCATTATCTTTAGCGCGGTTAGCGCTTATCCGCGCGAAGTGCGCCATTCTTCAAGCCTTCCGCGTGTTGACAACTACGGATGTGTGGATGAAATTGTTTCCAAGTGGTGAACTTGCTATCGCTAGCGGCGGACTGGTGTGGTCCTGACTTGGTGCCAGTCCAGTTTCGAGTGGCTGTTGATAACCGTCGCAGTAGTCGCTCAGCGAAGTATTTCTGTACGCAATCCTTTCAAGGAGACATCACATCATCCGTGCGAAGGTAGTCGCCTCTACCCAGCGCCCTAGTCGTTCGCAGACCCTGTAGGGTACTGGAATTCCTTATGAGCTTCGAGTCGTGAATGAGCTCGCCAAAAACTGGCGCGACCATGTGGGACGTGATTACAGTGCCGGCCGGCAAAGGTTCTATCGGCGCGTACACGGGAGAAAGCTCCGACTGAGAGCGAGCAAGGAAAACATAGTTCAATTCGATATCGCTTTTTGCGACAGTCAGACCGCCAACGAGCGAAAGCACTGTAAGGGCGAGGGCGATGATTCGAAACTTGTGCGACGGCGCGTCGTGCCAGCGCGCATTTCTGTCGATTTTAGCAGCCCACTTAATAAGAAATAGCTGGATCGAGGCAACGACGACAAACTGCAACCCCAGGCGCAGCCAATTAATAATCGCCGGATCAAAACCTTTATTCACAGGCTGGCAATTTATCGGGGCATACTCGACATAAGAGGAAAAGGTTAGCGGGTAATGCCCCGCAGGTGTATTGAGATCGGCAATAGACCAGGGTGGTATCAAGACCATTAACAACCACGTCAGACTGAGAACGACCAAGCTAATATAAAATTCTTTATCGCACCGCATGCCTGGTTCCTCATCAGTAATCATGCAGAGCATACTCGCTTGCTGAGAGATTTAGGAGGGCGACTTAGTTGTGCTCCGGCTGTTGTCGACCCAAATTGTCGTTGCGGCTCGCGACCATGTTGCTCGCTGGCCGTATTACCGACTATCGCGTCTTAAATCTGATCTCGACTGCCGTCCCCATTTTTCCGTATGTGGGACGCACGCCACCACCGGCGGGGCCAGTTGGAAAAGTGGCGTACTGAGTGGCACCCTCATCGAGAGGTGGAGGAGTTTTCGGTACATTAGCGGGAATGATTGCACCGCCAGTGCCGAAGGGTTCACCGGCGTGCAAGCCACCTTTGATCCGTCCTAGCTTATAAACAAAATCTCTGACGAATAAATCGTACCAAATTGGGTTCGGCGCTGTGTCGTCGTTGCAGATGACACCACCCGACATCGCGTAATACTGATTTTGACTGACAGGCAATGCCAATGTCGGATCGTCGGCAGTGACAGTTTCGACAATATTGCCTCCGGTGTCGGCTCGGAAATAATGCACCTGAGGGATATTTGCTGCAATTGATTTGTCAAACGGCTTGTTGAGAAAATTGATCAAAGAACCTACATCGATCTTCAGACCCTGATTTCTTATCCAGTCATAAACCGCAAGATTAGCCACAACGCCAAAGCTAGGATGAGTCGTTGTCGCATCAACCAAAATTGTGGGTAACATCGAGTTTGGAGGAACATCGCCAGTCGATGGGGAGGCCACGACATCTGCGGGAGCATTTTGAATTCGCGCATTGAAGAGGATGTCGCCTGGTCTGGCGATGTTTGCAAAAGTGCCCGAGGAGAATCGAAGCGCTAAGGCGCTTTCGTTCGGAATCGGGTCTCGCACACACGCTGGTTGAGCACAAGCAGCAATGTGCAAAGTCGCCACATTTGTTTGCGCATACTGATTTTTGTAATCTGTAATCTGGTCGGCCTCGCATTTGACAATATCACCGAGTGCATATGGCAATCCTTTTGTACCTGTATAAAAGGTCTTCACATCGACCAATTCTTGCGAATCGGCTCCGGCCGAGAAAACGAAATCAAAACCGTTATAAGGAATGTCGACAAATGGCAGATAGCAATTATTCTCTTGCATTAGATCTTTGCTTAAACTGGCGATTGTTGTCGGTGTAGGAATGGGCGTATTCGTGCAGAGCCCGGTAGCGAGCCCCAGGGTGATTTTCAACGACCCTTGTTTGAGATCGCTTTTGCCACCATTCAATCGCACACAGTTTGCCAGGTAAGCTTGTTGAGCATCGTTGTATGGACGGATGATCGTTCCGTCAGCGGCGCGCGCCGAACCTCCTGGTAGGACTGCCTCGTTGAGCTTTGTTGATAGACGAGCGAGCGCTTGTCGTGCCTGTTGATATTCGCGAGCGAGAAGCATCCCCATGGTTAGATTGCGCAATTTGTCGGCGATGATCATGTCAAGTCTGATTCTGGCCATCAGAGTATTGATACTTTGGACGGAAGTGTAAAAGCGATCGCCGGCTATTGTGCCGGGTAGAGTCGGCGGCGCGTCAGAGAGCCCGATAAAACCAAAATTAGGATCTTCGATCACAATCCGGCTCAGATCGTTTGCGGCCGCTAGAGCGGCGGATTCGATTGCCGTTTTATGCTCCTGATGGCTGCCGACGAGGCGAGTATACGACAATGAAAAAAGACCGATCGCCAGCACAATGGCTAGAAAAATTACTACAACCAGAATTAGAACATTGCCGCGATCGCGGTTGGGTCTCATTTTGCGGGTCCTGGTAATTTCGTTTGTTGCTGATTGGATCATTCTCCTAGAATCATATGCGCAAGCGGAGAAATTAAACAAGCCTAATTTGCTTTTGAGTGTGTTAGTCTCGGGTTCGTCTGCACAATCACATGGTTGAAGAAGCTATGCCAAGAATTTCACTCGCTCAGAAGGCTACTCTGTGGATAGGTTTGCCCTTTCTGGTGCAGGCATTGTTGTCGGCAGGGCTCTTGTTTTTGCTCAGCGATTTGGAGAGATTGGAAGATCAAGAGTATCGCTCCAAAAATTTGATTGGCCAGATCAATTGGATATTAGCTCTTTGCCTTTCCGACAATTTGAGTGACTGTTCTCAGAAGTTGTCCAACGGTCAGGTCGATCTCAGTGTCGTCGAACAAGATTCACCGGCTCAGATGGCTGAGCGATTTAGCGGGCTCGGTAAACTTTTTGAGAGCCAGGATTCGCGTCAGCTGCCTTTGCAAAAAATTCAAAAGGGCACAGAACAAATGTTCTATGTCCTCAATCAGTGGAAGCATGATGCAGATAAAACGCAGGTGAACAAATATTTGGCTGATTTGAAGCAGCTCTGGTCGACGTTGATCGAGCAGCGCTCCCAATTGTTGCGACTGGATCGGCAGTCATATTCGGTCACCTTTAGTCAAAGTGAGCAGGCTCGCACTCAGCTTTATCGACTGGCCCTGGTCATCACCGGCGCCGATTTCATTCTGGCAATTGCACTTATATATGTGTTCAGAAACAGCATCGGCAGACGTCTGAAGATTTTGACCGATAACACTGCGCGCTTTGCTAGCGGTCAGCCGCTGCACGAGGTGGTTTCCGGTCAGGACGAATTGACTGATTACGATCAGACGTTCCATGACATGGCCGATCGTCTTGCCGAGTCGGCTCGGAAGGAGCAAGCCGCACGGGACGAAGTCGAGCGGTTGAAACGAGAATTCATGACAATGGTGAGTCATGACTTGCGCAGCCCGTTGACTACAGTGGGTGGAACGATCGAGCTCGTAAGTACCGGAAGATACGGAGAGCTGAATGATAATGGGCTCAAGCTTCTAGCCCGCTCTAGAAATGAGATCGATAGATTAACGTCCCTGGTGCAAGACTTGTTGGATATAGCCTCGATCGAATCAGGCAAACTGGATTTAGACATTGAGCCATTGGCTCTCGAGGAAATCATCCAAAGGGCAAAAAGCAGTGTCGAAGGTCTCGCCAGTCGAAAGAACATTGCCATCATCAGCGAAGAAACGCAGTTGCAGATACTCGCCGACGAGGGCCGGATCGTTCAGGTTCTAGTCAATTTATTGGGAAACGCAATCAAATTTTCAGGGGCAGGCACAACTGTCAAAATCTGCAGCCGGTTGATAGATCGCGAAGTAGAAATCAGTGTGGAAGACCATGGTCGCGGCATTCCAGAGTCGCATCTCAACTTGGTGTTCGACCGCTTCCAACAAGTCGAGCGAAGCGATGCCAGCGAGAAAGGTGGGACTGGATTAGGTTTGGCAATATGCAAAAGCATCGTCGAACAACACGGTGGGACGATCGAGCTTGTCAGCGAGTTGGGAGCGGGCACCACCGTCAGCTTTAGGATCCCGGCTATTTAATAGCGTAGTTTCACAAACACCACACAATTAGCCCACAGGCAATATCTAAGGTTATTTGAATCTTCCCTTGATTCTTTCCCCTTACTAGAGCGGCCGAATATCTGTTCGTCCGAGTCACGCTATGACATCGCAAACCTTACCAATTCATTCTTATGACAGCAGTTTGTCAGCGCCCAGCCAGAGCCATTCTGAATATGGCGCTGATGACATATCCGAGCGGCTAAGAGAAAGCGCTTTTGCGCAGCGGCCATCGAGAGCGCCATCTGCAGTTGGCGATGTCAGTGCAAAACTTGCTCCCGCGACGACGATGTCCGATGTCCACGAGTTTTCGTTCAACCAGATTGCTGCCGGCCCAAATGCATTCGAGACGGCGCAGAACCAGGCGTTTTCGAAAATGTCGGCGGATATCGGCGATGCTTTCCCCAAACCAGGATCGAGTGGCGAAATATCATTTTTAGATGCGCTCACTGATGGTAAAAACTCTCCAGCTGCCAATGATGACATTTGGAGTGCGGTATGCGAGTCTGTATTCAAGCAATCTGTCAGACCACTGACAGTGATGCGCAAACGCCAGGAAGCAAGCGAGGCTGCTGCACTCAAGTGTGTGGGAGAAGGCGAAACTCATCACCCGCCCAAAAGCAGCCAAGCTGAAAATAGAGCGTTTGCAGTGATCGCCCAAGCAGATCAGGCTTATGGCACCTCGCGGGCAAAATTTGCTTCGCTAAAGGTTGGCACCGGTGACGATGCCCAAGTTCTTTCGGGTGCAGTTCACACAAATTCTAAAGGCAGCTTTTTTAAAACTCCCCAGGCAACGTATCAAATGAAATTCGATGGCGATCGCCTGGCCCTGCAAAATGGTGATGGTCAGTTGTTCCAGTCTGAGCTGCTGGGGAGACATCGGCCCAAGGTTCAGGAAACGCCTAAGGATTCGCCTGCTTCCCGGCAGCATTATGTTGTGCAATCAGGAGAGACCTCAAATTCGATTGCATCAAAGTTGTTCAACAACAATGGATACGGTCGACTAGTCGAGCAAATCAATAAATTACCACCGGATTCGGAGCTGCTGGCAGGCATGAAACTACAGTTGCCTAATACCTCTGATTTGGCAGCGTACGCCTCTACATAACCAGGGGCGCGCAGAATAGCTGGTGCATGTCAGGCATTTCGTAGCGCCACAGATAGCACTGTTAGTCGAACTGGAGGACGGCTAGGACGCTGTGTGACATGTAAGTGACAAATGCTTTCTATTATTCTCACTGTGCACCGCTGCCGAGTCGAAAAAATTATCAAATCACCCATTCGATTATTGCAGCATGTTCCGTCGCCATTCATGACTGGGAAATCAGAAGTGGGGAATTAGGATATGGCACTGAGACCGAGACGCGTTCGATCAATTGCAGGTAGTAGCTTAGCTGAATTACCTTTGACATTGTTTGCGCTTATATTTTTTATCTTCGTACCGATCATCGACATGTTCGGTCTAGTCACAGGCGTCGGTGCAACTTACTTGCTCTCGCATGAGGCCGCCTCCAGAGCCTCTCAACAAAAGCGTTATTCGGATGCTCTCGATTCTGTGCAAACAGTTGCCAATGTCTTCGCACAAAGCGGCTTTAGCAGATTCGCCAAGATGAAGGCGGTAGGCGGTTATGGTGGTAGTGGCGTGGATCTTTATATCGACTCAACAAACTTTCGCTCTCCTCAAACGGAACGTTTCGGCCCAAATATGCCGGTGCCCCCGCCCATCGATTTAACTACTTGGATGTACGAATGCACCGCCGTGTCAACTTTCGAAATTGGTCCTGCGATCGATCTTTCGTTTTTGCCGGTGCTAGGTTCAGTGCCAGGACTCGGCAAGCCAGCCGTGATCACTTATAGTGCGAGCAGATCAGCTGAACATCCGACTGGGCTGGAAAGGGAAGCTCCCCAGGGTAACACTGCCGACATTCCAGTCTTAAACCTAATTTCGACTGAAAGCAACAGCGGATCGCCGAACAAGACCGATTGGAACATGCCCAGCATCTACGATCGCATAGCCAGCTCCGGGCAGACAGTAATTAGTGTCAATGTGGTTTTGGTAGCGGCGAACAATCCTAATTGGACACCAACGCAATTGACTGTGGCACCGGGAGAAAAAATTTGGCTGGACTCGCAAGCTGTTGGCACATGGCAGACGGCAGGCTTGCCACCGCGAGATGCTAATGGTGTTCCGGGCTTAGTTCAGCCGGGAAGTGTTCCGGATCCAGCAGCTCCGTTTGCGTCTTTAGTTGGAGTTGTCGGCAAAACAGGTCCGATTGCAGCGAACGTGCCGGACACGTTTTTTCTAGGTACCAATCAATTGAATTTCCCTCCGCCTGGCACGGGAACTTTATCTCTGGGCTTCAATGCTTCCGGTAACTTCCAAACCAATAGTGGTGCTCAGATGGTTCGAGTGATTGTGGTTCGTTAATCTATTCGTCTGGAGGAGCGATTTCAAAAGACCGTGCACAAACACTACACGTTTTATTTACTAGCGATGATTATAGTTTAATCAACAAAAGCCCTCTTCCTATTGATTTTCAAACAGCGGCCAAACGAGGCAGCGACTGCATCTCGGTGCAGCATTCATTACCATGCGACAAAAATCCGATTACCTGCTATGGGGAACTTAGACGATGACAAATGCAGTACAAACATCCCTCGATCAAACAAATAATTCTTCAGATACTCAATCCTACGCACAGATGCTGAGTAGCGGGCAGGTTACTGACCATGCCGCTAACGAAGTAGACAACGCAAAGGCTCATGCCGGTCATGGTACCGGACATGGTGGCAGCAGAGGTGATAGCAGTCATGGGCACTCTCATCACGATGGACATGCAAAAAATGACTCGGCTTTGAATTTCTCGGCGCTAAATCCGGGGGAGGGCAGTGCAGCTTCAGTCATGGGTGAAGGCGCTAAGTCAACCAAATCTTCTTCCAGCAATGAATTTCACCCCGAACAGATCATGAACAAGCTAGCGCAAACGCTCGGTCAGCAGGAGGGTCAAAGCACCGCTGCCAATGTGGCTCCCGCTCAGGGCGCCGAATCGAGTGCAGCCTCAACACAGTCCGCAGAGAGCTCTTCGCCGCTAGGTAGTGTGAATCCGCTGCAACTGACGTCCGCCGGCGTGGCAGAGTTCAGCCAGGCGATTCAGCAGTTCGCGCAGGTTCAGAATCCTAGTTCGCAGGCGGCGCAAGCCGATTTACTGAATGCGCAGGTCGGTTTGGACATGGCTCAGCTAGGACTTGCTCTTTACCAGTCTGACAACAACACGAGCGCGACCACTGCCGCAACTAGCGGTGCGGGCAATCCGTTGTCGGCAGCAGCATCATCATCCTCGTCATCGAGCGCGTCAGGTGAAACCGCAGAGGTCACTGGGACACCACCCGCTGTCAGCACAGGCGAAGCGACGACTGGGACACCACCCGCTGTTAGCACAGGCGAAGCTACGACTGGGACACCACCCGCTGTCAGCACAGGCGAAGCGACAACTGGCACACCATCCACTGGTAGCACAGGCGATGCTGCTGGTTCAAACGGCGCCAGCGGCACTACAGTCAACCTTGGCGATGGCACAAGCGGCGGTACCGGTGCCACTTCTACAACTGGTGGCGATACTGGTACCACAGTCAATCTGGGCAGCAGCACAAGCTCGGGCACAGCTGGCTTTGTAGCATTCTTCGGGGGTGACACCGATGCCCAGGAGGCAGATTCAATATCGCAGGCGCTTGGAAAACCTGTTGTCCCGTCAGCTTACCTTGACTGGACACAGCCTGCAGCACAAACTACGCAATACGAGACTGGTCAATATGCAAGTTGGGTGGCGGCCAACCCAGGGCAAGGCATGGTTCTTGGTGTGCCGCTAACATACGACGGACAGACATTGGCATCCACCGCAAGTGGTGCCAACGATGCCGAGTTTACCCAGATGGCGCAGCAACTTGTGGCTGCCGGTCAGGGTAACGATACCATTCGATTGGGAGTGGAAATGAATGGGCCCTGGGCAACAGATAATTATGACGGCAATCCGCAAGATTTCATCAATGCTTATAACAACGCTGCTGAGGCGATGAAGGCTGTACCGGGAGCCAATTTTAGCTTCGATTGGAATCCAGCAAACGGCGAATATAACAACATTCCGGTAGAAGATTATTATCCCGGCAATGCAAACGTGAATTCGATTGGTGTTGATATTTACGATCAGGATTGGGGAAACACTAATCCCAACTCGTCACAGACTTGGAACACCTTAACGACCGAGGCGGGCGGGTTAAATGAGCTAGCTGCTTTCGCCCAACAGCAAGGCAAGCCATTTGCTATTCCCGAGTATGCAGTAGCTGCGCCGTACGAACAGTCCGGCAATTCGAATGCTGGGATGTACGGTAATGGAGATGACCCCAACTTCATCAACGACATAGCTAATTTCTTAAATACCCAGTCACAAAACGAGGGCGTCGCATTCCAGGATTATTTCGATAGTGCAAGCGGTGGGGTCGGAACAACTTTAGAGAACTCTCCAAATAGCTACGCCGCATACGTTCAGGATTTTAGTAATGGTGGCGTAGACGGTGATGAAACCTAAACTCAATCTTTCGGCTGATTAAGAGATACCACCACGCTTTACGACTCAACGAAAGACGTTTCGCTAGCAATGCGGCGACGGTAAATCGGTGCGTGTTGGAATGCCAAATTCAAAATATGTACCGGAGCATAAATTATGACAAATGCAGCGAATGCCACCCTTGACCAAACACCAAACACTGCCGATGCTCAGTCGTACTTGCAGCTCTTGAGCAGCGGAAGAGTTACTGACCATGCCGCCAATGAAGTAGATGAAGCGCAAGCCAACGCCGCTCGTGGTGCTGGCTCTGGCGCTACTGCTGCAAATAGCCACCATGGACGTTCCGATCTCAGCCACGATGGGCATTCGCAGGATGGCTCGATTTTGAATTTCTCGGCGATGTCTCCAGCCGACAACACTGCGGCTTCGATGATGGCTGATTCTGCGAGTTCCCTAGGATCGCCTTCGCCATCTGAGTATCATCCCGAACAAGTTATGAGTATCCTTGCTCAGGCGCTCAATCCTCAGGTAGGGCAAGCTAATGGTGTCACTCCTGGTGCTCAGTCGGCAGATACGACTGCAGCTTCTAAACAGCCGTCGGAGAATTCATCGACTCTCGGCAATTTGGATTTTCTACAGATAGCAACAGACGGTCTCTCCGAGTTCAGCCAGGGATTTCAACAACTTTCGCAAGCCGACAGCACGAATTCTCAAGCACCGCGAGCTGAATTGCCGCAAGCGCTATCGGGTTTGCAGTTGGCTCAGCTGGGTCTTGCACCGCACTGAAGAGCGATGGTAGAGCACCTAATTCTTGTAAAACATTCAGCCCGGTTTGGGTGTCGTTTGTATTGCGTAGTACTCCCACAGGAATGACCGCAAACTGACCCAAAAGGCTCATAGCATCGAAGACCACCAAGCGAGAACACGCGAGATTGATTCGATCAGGGGAGTTGAATGTTAGGAACAAGCTTGATTTCGACGAGCTTTGCGGATCCCACCAAAAAGGATGCGATTGAGCGTGACAATTCCGCACCACATCAAAGCGCGCAAAGCTGGCTCATCAACGCTGTCTCGGATGCATATAAGCATCCGAGCAAAGACTTGGCTGAAGTTGCAGGTATCTCCTTGGGGATAGCCACAGCAGCGTTCGTCATTGGCACAAAGGGCAAAGGGACCGAATTTCTCAGCACCGGAAGAAACATTCTCAAACTGGCTGGCAGAGTTGTAGAAGCAGGTGAGGCAGACAAATTCCAACCGGTGCTCGAATTTTGGCGTAAGCCAGCGGCAAAGCGAATTGCAGAATTTGAGCCAGGGCTCACAGAGATCGAGCAAAGCAGAATGGCACAGCTAGGACCCGAGCTCGAGGAAATCAGTCGAGAATGGTTAAAGCATGAAGTTCTAACGCCAATCGATGAGAGCAACTCGATTTTCCGGGCGAGTCTTGACATCCCGCAACCCGCGCCCGGTACTTATCAGGCATCACTAATGAGTGCAGGCGGTCTCCACCACTATTTGAGAAACCTGCGGATTCCAGCTGAAGAACTAGATCAAAATTGGCGCATCTTGGATTTAGGTTCTGGCTCCCGACAGAATTTCGCTCGTGATTGCCGGCAAGCAAAGCTTCGAAGCACCATTTTCAGCCTTGATCCTCGTTTGGCAATGAGCGACCTGGAAGATGTAAACCGTGGCCTATTCCGTGGCGTGCGAGGCACTAATGAGCTCGAGCGTCTGTATGGGCGCAGGTTCCCGCAACCAAACACGCTGGCCGGCGAAGGCACAAAGTTGCCCTTCGCTGACACCACGTTCAAGAGAGTTTATGCGCACTATTCTGTGCCCATGTATCTGGGTGAAAGCGTGAAAGTCCTCTCAGCGGCTGACGAAGAGAAGATAGCAACGTCAATTGCTGAAATAAAGCGAGTACTGCAGCCCGGTGGGATTGCACGCATCTTTCCCGTTCCTGACTATCAGGTCGAAACAGTCGAAAAGTCGTTAAGCAAACTCGGCCTCCGGCCCTTTACCGACCAAACCGAGCCGACAATATTGCCGAATCAGACTTTTAGATTCGAGAGGTTTCGCCCGTGGGATCCGAGGATAAACCGGCGCTACTACGTCAGAGGGCGCTACGTGGGACCCCCTTGTGAACGGCTGTTAACGTTCCGGACGTGATCTGCGTCTTCTGGCTGAATGCCATTGCGGCAGCTCCCAAAGCGACACCAACGCTGTAGCCTAATCCACCTGTTCTGCACGTGCAGAAGCTTGAGCTTTGTAGCCGACACCATGAACGGTTTGAACGATATTGAAGCGATCAAGCTTCTTGCGCAGGTTCATGATGTGCGACCGAACCACTTCGAGACTCGGTGTTTCGTCTATAGTCCAGACGCGCGCAATGATTTCTTCTACGGTGAAAACGCGTCCGGCGTAACGCATCAACAACTCCAAAATCGCAAATTCTTTGCGAACTAATCGCACTTCTGTGTTGTTTAGGGTCACTCTAAACTTGTTCGGTTCCAGCACCACTGGACCGACAGCCAATTTGTCCTGCCCACGACTTGGTCGGCGCAACAACGCTTGCAGCTTCGCCGAAAACTCGGCGAGGTGGAATGGCTTGGTCAAATAGTCGTCTGCACCAGCATCGAGACCAGTTACTTTATCGGTTAATGCCTTCTTACCGGTCAGCATCAAAATAAGCGCCGTGCCACCATTTGAGCGATATCTGCGACAGATATCGACGCCGCTCATATCAGGCAAATTCCAATCTAGCACGACCAGATCATACACATTGTTGCTTAGTAATTCGGCGCCGACTTGACCATTCGAGGCGGTGTCGACTGTGTATTTTTCGCCTAATTCGGCCAAAATCACGTCGAGCAGAGGCGCATCGTCTTCGACTAATAAAAGATTTGGCATCAAAGTATCTCGCTTGGAAGTGTAACGGTACTTATGGCACTATTTGCGCTTACCCTCCCTCAGTAGGATTTCTCGCGTGTGCTCGGAATCTCCATTGATGGCGAAGCCATGAAGGATGCCTTTGACGGCGCGACTCAAATTAGCAGGTGTCGTGACTGAATCCTTTGGTTCGCTAGCAATTGTGGTCGTCACGTGTGCGTCGTTCGAAGCATCATAACCAGGATTCGTAATCCTCCGTTTGACATCATTCGAAAGGTCAGGTTTTGGATTCGGATCTGCGTCCTTCGAGATCTGATCTTGAGCAGACTTCGAAATGGGAGGCGCATTTATGGAGGCGCTAATCGCCTCCCATTGCTGTGTTTTATGATCGGGCTTGTTGGCGGCATGGGCATCCGACTGAGAGAGCGTTGATTCTGGACGTGAATTTGCAGTCATATCAAACTCCTTTCCAATTCTAAAGATCGGGACCAGGAGTTAGTATGCGAAAGCTTTGTGACATCTCAGTCACTGAGAAGTTGACGACGGTTGTCTGAATGTTCGGAATGAACTCAATTATAGGAAAGCCTTTCATGAGTGCCCAATTGTCGACGGTGCAACAGGTGCAGTCCCTTTTTTCAGATCCCAGTTTAAAGGGGCACATAGCTTCGGACATCTTGCAGCAATTGGGCAGCCGTCATTCTGAAAAACGATAAAGAGTAGTAGAAGCAGACCTAATTTTGAAACTTTAGAGAGGAAAGAAAGATGAGACGCGGAGAATTCGACCGCTTATCAAAGCGATTGAATTCTCCGCATCTGCATCCGGTTATGTCACGAAGAATTCGGCATTCGGTGCGCTGTCTTCCAGTCGTTTGCGAATCCTGTCGTCGACGGCAACATTTGCCCCCTCCAGAGCCATAATAACGGCACCGGCACTGGGTTCCAGCTCACTTCTCAAGACTGTTACTGCAGGGCATGTCGAATGCACCCGTGCCAGAATCGTGTTCGTCATGAGCGGCGAGCTGTGCTTGAACACACTGCCAGTCAAGACGAGCGGGAACGGCATTTGGTCGATCCCCACCTTCCTTGCCGCCGCCAGTGCATAATCCGCTAAATTTACGGCTTCGGCACAGACGAGTTCTAGAGCGATTCGATCACCCATTTCGGCTACGTCTAGGACTGTGCGCGCCAATCCGGCGACGTTTCCCAGGCGCACACCTTCTCTCTTCGTGAAGTGATAGAGGGTTTCCTCGACGCTGCTCATACCGTAAAACGCTACGATCTTTTCGCTGAGCATGGTACTGTCGGTGATGCCGAGTTCTGCCCGGCAGATCGCTGCTAGAGCGTTGACACCCAGGCTGCGACCACCCCCACCCTGTTGCCACCAGCTGGCGTGCCACGTTTGCCCTGTCGGCGAACGCCCGCTGATTGCCGCTCCTGTGCCATTGGCAATGCAGACGCCCCAGTGGTCTGTGGCGCCGGCACGCAAGGCGCCAACTGCGTCATTGACGACTGTGAAATGGCGGGCGTAACTTGTTTGCTTGAGGGCATTCTCAATCAAAGCGAAGTCATCCAGCCAGTCCGCGCCTGCCATACTGAATGCGGCGTAGACAATGTCGTCTGCGCGGCAACCCGCGGCACTTAAAGCGCCTTGGACAGCAGCGTCGACGTTCTGCATTGCCGCAAGTGCTGCTTGCTGCGGTGACGAAGCGTCGGCGTTGTAGATGTCTCCACAACCGCCTCGTCCGGAGCCGACAATTGTGCCGTCTAGCTTCGAGACCAGGGCGATTGTTTTGCTGTTTCCCGCGTCAACTCCAAGAACATATTTCATGGAAGTCTCCTTCTGCATGCGGGAAGGCGACGGGCTTTAAACCCTTGGCCAAATCCCGTCGGTGAGGCTGCCTGCAGCGGCACGGTCGGCAATCACCGTGACGTTGTCTTGCAATTGAAGGTAGGATGCTGTAACGTCTTCGGTGACCGGTCCCAGGCACATGCTGTACAAGCATGAGCGCTTCTTGGCTCCGGAAATAATCACCAGGATCTCCTTCGATCCCAGCAGTTGCCGCATACCGGCTGTCATCGCCTGTGGTGGCACACGATGACGGCCGCCCCAGTAGATACCGTTGCTGTCCAGCGTTTCCTCCGGCAACGTGACGACGCGACTGTTGTCGGTCGGCAGGCAGGGGGCGTCATTGAAACACAAGTGCGCTTTGGGAGGAGGACCGACACCGAGAATGGCGAGGTCGAGACCGCCCGCAGACTCCACGGCGTCATCCCAGGCCTGGCAAGTGGCGATGGGGTCGGTCGTATCGGTGTGGAAGCGCACGGCGTTTGCAACCGACAAACCGAGTGGCTTGATGAACGCTCGTTCCGTCCATCCCCACAGGGTTCGTTCGTCGTTCGCTTGCAGTCCGAGATATTCATCAGCCTGAAATATTTTCAGGCCAGCTGGGTCGAACTTCCACCGCCGCCTTTTACCCGCCAACAAGTTGTAAGCGAGCTCCGGAGTGTTGCCGCTGGCAGGCAAAATGTTGGCGGTGGGGTTGAATTTGACGAAGCTGTCGATGCGATCGGCAGCAACTTCACTGGCTGCCGCGTAGTCTTCGTGAACGATCAGGCGCATGGTATCAACCTTTCAAGAGGCGGGTTGGAAGATAGTTCTGGAGTGCTCCAGACATTTCGTCGTAGAGTTTGATCGCCATGTCGAGTCCTGGCACCAGCGGGTGACCGGCGAGGGCGCGAATGGCATCGGTGCGCGTACCTTTCCAGGCAGCGTCGGCAGTGGCGAGCTGATAGCGCGCCAGATGTTCGACCAGCCCGAGCAGATGCGTGGGCATGTGACCGCTCTTGATCGGCGTGGCACCGTCTTTGCCGACATACGCCGGTACCTCGACCACCAGGTGATCGGGGAAATCGGCGATGGCGCCATTGTTGGGCACGTTCACCGGCCACACTTCGTTGCGATCGTTGACGATGGCGGCGATCACGTTCACGGCCAGTTCCAGCTCCAGCACTCCGCCCCGCGACTTTTCGGGAACGAGCGCTGATACTGCCGGCGTTTCCGACTGCTCTACGTAGTGCTCCCAGTAAGAAGGCACTTCGGCGAGGATGTCGCTGGCGCGTGTGTTTGGCAGGCGGGCTTGAAGCTCGCCCACAATTTCGTCGTTGAAGTAGAAATACTTGAAGTAATGCGCCGGCAGGCTGCCCATCGTCACAGCCAGGCGCACGAGACGCAGGTCGTCGGCGGGAGTGCCCGGCGTCAGTCGCAGGCGTTCGTAACCTGCTTGCAGCATCGGCATGAAGTCTTTGCCGTCATAGAGATGGCGGACGCTCCAGCTGCCGTGATTCAAGCCGATCATGGTCGAGTCGAGTTTGTTGGGGTCGAGCCCAATCACCTCGGCAAACCAGCGAGGAAAAACAATCGGACCCTCGCACAACGAAATCGTTTTGATCTTGCTGTTCTGGGTGACTGCCTGAGAGACGATGTTGATCGGGTTGGTGTAATTGATCAAAATCGCATCCGGACAGATTTCCTCCATGTCGTTGACGATCGTCTTGATTGCATTGATCGTGCGCAGCGCCATGAAAAAGCCGCCAGGACCCTGCGTTTCCTGACCGAGCACGCCGTGTTTGAGCGGGATACTCTCGTCGAAGTAACGGGCTTCGAAACCGCCCGGGCGAAAGCTGGTGAGGACGATGTCGGCGCCGCGCAGTGCTTCGCGACCGTCGGTGGTGGCGGAGATGGTGAAGTTGGCCTGGGCTTCTCGAGCCATTTTCTGCGCGAGCTTGAGCACGATCTTCAGACGGTCGGCATCGATATCGACCAGAATGAAGTGGGCGCCATCGAAGTGCGAAGCGTGGTTGATGAAGGAAGCCATGGTGCCAGCCGCACGAGAGCTGCCGCCTCCGTAGTAGACGTATGTCTTCGTCATGTGCGTACCCTTTCAGAAATGCGTTAGGCTGCAAGGACTGTAACTTTATCGCCGATGTGCACTGTGCCGTTGGATTCCGGCACCAGATACTTGCCGAAAATCACGCCCTGCGGCGTTCTCCGATAGCCAATCAGCGTTTTCAGCAATTCTTTGCTGCCCCATTTTCCGGTTTGCTGATTGATGTTGATCATCGGGCAGCGGCCGCAAGGTTCGGTTGATGCTGCGTAAAATATGTCACCGATTTGGACGCGATTCCACGAGTCTTCTTCGTAAGGTCGGCTCAGGCCGCTGACGACGTAGGTGGGACGGAAACGGTCAATGGGCACTGGTTCGCTCAACCGGGAATTGAGGTCGGCCAGTGATTCTTCGGTTATTATTTCGATCGGCGACATATTTGGTCTGGCGAAGTCGTGAACGCCGGTCGCGGTGCGCACTCTTAGCAATCGCGCTTCGATATCGAGAACACTGCCGAGCCATTCGGCGATTTCGTCACCCTGATCGATGCCTTGATGCTGGTCGGAGATGCGGAACAGGGGAACGTCTGGATTGTCTCGGACTGCTGGCGCAATTTGATTGCTGTCGGCAAACTTCAACTGCAGCCGTGAGTCGACGACGCTTGGGCGAATCAAAGCCATCTTCGGCCACTGGGTCTGGGTGAGAAATTTGCCGTCGGGTCTGGCTAATCGCCACTGACGATCGAGAACCAATCCGTTGGGAGTGACCTGAGCTGCAGACATTGCTTCTCCAGCGCAGGAACGCACCGGGTAGCGGTTGATTGCTGTAACGGTGATGCTATTCGTTGCCATGTTTGGCTCCTGTTAGCGATGCTAGGCTGATACCACATGCGGTGCACGTGTGGTATTGCCTGGATGTATGAGGAATCTGAGAGTGGTTGTAGACTTTTAGAAGTGAGGAAAGATAAGCGTCGAGAAACTAGCAAAAGGCATGTTAGTAATTCAGCGCATGTAAAGTTAAGGGCGAACGTCGCCACCGACCGGCCGCCCTGAGAAACAACGTCTCAAAGAGAGCGCGAAGCCTGCCTGGCCTTGCTTGAAGCCAAGAGGCCGCTGGCTAGCGCCACCCTAGCGACATTTACAATTTGGTTCGTTAAAGCGATCTGAAGGAAGTGTCATACAAGGCAAAGCTTCGTGAGGCTACGCTAGCTTTGCGGTTTCTTAACCGGGTGACTGCCTATCTCGCCCCAGGCGGTGTCGGCAGAATGCTGACATTGATTCGCGTGTAATCAGTTCCTTTCGTTCGCACACAATAAAACATGAGCGAGTTGCCGTTCTTATGCGCTCTAGCCATAAACAAATTGCCCGCTTGCTGCAAAGGATTTGGTTGGGATGGCGTTCTCGGTGCCTCGATTTCCCAGCCGGTCGATTTCAAGGCGCTCTGATACCACTGATTCACTACCAGTGGTGCGTCTTTGGTTTTGAAAATCGCCGATTTGGTGCTCACTCCACTTGGGTTAGGAGCCGCTTCCATATATTTGCTGTCGATCAGATTATTGCTGTAGACCGGGGCGTCGAATCCCGACGGCCTCTGATTCGACATTTGCGGCTGATGCGCGGCTGCATATTTGGCGTC
>CAJCHQ010000338.1 GCA_903970295.1 Bryobacterales bacterium | reverse complement strand
CCGTCGCCAGTCATGCCGGCGGTGGCCGCTTGCGTAGTCGCTCCGTCATTTGCTACTGCAGTGTTGGTTACCTCGCTGCTGCTACTTCCGCCCGGATTGCTGCCTTTTTCCACGCCGCCACTTGAAGTTTGCTGACTGACTGACTGCTCGCCGGTTGTTGCACTAGTTGCTGGAGGTGTTGAATTCTCTATGGCGCCCGCCGGGGAAGGCTGGCTTTGTGCCAAACTTAATTCGTCGCCGAGAACTTGAACCTGTAACCCCAAGAGTTGAGTTTCAAGTGACAGCAATTGCACTTCTATTTTGGTCTTATCGGTTGCAGACAGTGATTGATCGCTAGCTCCCGTTGCCACCTGCGAACCTTCCGTAGTGGATGCACTGACCGCGCTCTGCTCACTGGGAACTGTTGCAGCAGTGGATCCTCCCGCTTCCGGCGAGCCCGAGGTGAGGGAGACCTGGGGCAAATGTTGTTCGGCTGTGGCACTGCTTGTGGTACCAAGGTCGGAACCGGACGTACCACCCATGATCGAAAGCAGATTCAACTGCGAATTCGTGGATTGATCGGCATGACGTGAATGCCTTTCCAGCGTTGAATTAGAACAATCAGCTGTCATACGCATGTTTCTCCAGATGAAGAGCGAGTCACGAGAACTCATTCTTTGGTAGCACCAAAAATGGATAGTAAAACGCAACATCGATTCAGCAGCGTCTGCAACAGACGCTTGCAGCGCAAACACTGCCAAGTCAAGTTTGGTTGTTGAACAGAGCGGTAATAGGAATTAGGACCAGTACTCGCTGAGAGATTAGGATTAATCTGAGCAAGTTCTAATTTAAGAGATTCTTGTCGAAAGATTGTGCAACGCTCGTGAACACGCTCTGTTTATGCGACACGACTTTGTTCGCTGCCTGTAGGCAAGCGCTGCCTGATCGATTGTGCGACTGAAGCGTTCGCTCTTGTTGGTGGCCAGCATGTCAGGCAACATTGTCTATCAAATTCCAATCGATCTATTCAGTAAAGAGCTCGTCTGGTTCCGCTTTATCCCTCGATTCCAGAAGTGGCATCGCAGGCTCGACAAGGTGCGAGTCAAGAGATTTTAGCTACTCAACCGCTCCAGTGGATGCTATGAGCCCATCGGGTTTTGACCAGAACCTTAACGACTCGAATGGGCACTAAAAAAGAGATTAGCTGATTCTGCCGCCTAATGAATTTGAAATACTAATCGGTCCGAGCAAGGACTGGTCTCCTCGCTGATGACCAGTCCTTGCATTCCACATCACTGACACAGTCACTGGCTTCCGCACTGAGAGCAATCGCTTTAGAAGCCAATTTCAATGCTTCCGCAGTCGCCGAGCTGTGCATCTGATGAACTATGCATATCGCAACCCGCGATTGTTAATACCTTCGTTGAGCCACCGGATAAATCGGCGCCCAAATCTTCTGGGTTTGCCCTGCGCTAAAACAATTTCTTTTGTCTGCGCCGCCCGGTAGCTCACATATGGATTTGCGTCCTCGATGAGCATCTCCAGCAGTTCAATTGGCGTGTGGATATCATCGGCTAAGCCCAGCCTCACATTTAGATCCGTATCAGATGCAAGCTTGTAACTCACATAAGGCGGAGTTGACGGGTTTGTACCTACGGCAACTCGGACATCAACATTTTTGTCCGCCGCCAGTACTTCCAGAATTTCTATCGGTGTGCGGGGATTTTCCGCTACCCTTAACCGAATTCGATCAATATCGCTGTGCGCCATAGTTTCTAATAGCTCGGGAGAGCAGCTGTGACTGCCAGCTTTGACATAGTTAGTGAATACATCTCCGTACTGTATTGCTCCAAACATACCTAAAACCTCCTTCAGTCTATTTAGCTAGAGCCGGCTGTAAAAGCCAGTTAAAGGGAAATATCCATGAAGAGATGCCGTCAAAGAATCGAGGATCTCTTTGGCAGTGAAACATTTAGCTTGGCAGCTTCAGAACCACTGAGTCTGCCTTTTTGCTTGTTGCCGACATGGTGTGCCGGTACTTTTATATTGCAGGATTATTCAACTCATTATTCATCAAACTGGCGCAAACCCTCCTGGTAGCAGAATTTGGGCTAATCAAACGAAAAACAATCGAACCTCCAATAATTTTTTTATAGCAAAAACCTTAGCACCGCGCAAGCACTTTAATGCTTCGTTAAGAATCTTTGTATTATTGACAGAAGTGGCTTCTCGAAACAGTCCATGGGCCCAATTCACAGACCTTGTTCGAATAATCTAGATGGTTGCGTCATGGAAAAGTTTAAGAAATCCTGCAAAAGTGACAGCTGCCCTCTCTCTTCTCAGTAAATTATTCAGTGTGTGTTGCTCGAGTCTCGAACTATGAGTGATACCACTAACCATGGACCCTTGATTTGATGCGGGTCATGTCCGAATCACAATCATCGAAAGTGATCCTGAATTTCAAAGTGATCTTAAAGGAGGAGGAGTGAATATGTTGTTTCAGAGATATGCTGACAGCGACTTGTTTAGCTCTCTGCAAGACATGCAGCGGCTGCAGAGTTCATTGAACCGATTACTGACAGAGAATGTTCCGCCCGTGGCGTCAGCCGAGTTTCCCCTTATAAATGTTTGGACTTCCGAAACCGGCGCGGTCGTTAGAGCTGAGATTCCTGGCGTCGCACCGGAGGACGTCGACATTTCACTAGTGAACGATACCCTAACTTTAAGAGGTTCTAGAAACCCAGAAGAACTGAAAGAAGGAGAATCCCGTCATCGTCAGGAACGGGGTCACGGACAGTTCACCCGCTCGCTGCAACTTCCATTTGGCGTAGAAGCGGAGCACGTACAGGCGAAATTCAGCAACGGTGTTTTGCAAATTACTCTTCCCCGTGCTGAAGCAGAAAAACCGCGACGAATCAGCGTTGTATCCGAATCTTAGTTTCTCTTATCAATGAAGGAGGTTTGCCATGCCAAACGAACTTATGGAATTGAACAAGCAAGAAGTGGTGGGCCAAAGCTCTGCCGAGCAAACAAGGTCGACCAAGTTTTACACGCCAATCACCGATATTCATGAATCAAAAGAAAAGTTGGTCTTGCTGGCTGATATGCCCGGTGTAAAGCAAGATGGGGTAGACATTACGCTGGAACAAAACATTCTGACCATCTATGGTCATGTGGAACAGCCCAAGCTGCCTGGCTACAAATTGACCTATGCCGAATATGGCGTTGGCAGCTATAAACGTGTATTTGCACTTTCAAACGAAATTGATAGAGAAGGCATTCAAGCCTCGGTCAAAAACGGCGTACTTAAGTTAGTGCTGCCAAAAAACAAGCGTGCCATGCCAAGAAAAATCGCAGTGCAGGCTGAGTAACAAACCAATCAATATTTGATGGAGGAGATGATTATGGTTTTCAACGGTAATCTAATACCTTGGAACTGGGGCAAGAAGAATCTTCCTATCAGAAAGGAAAACGGCTCGTCTAGCGAGCAAATTCAACACTTCTCGCTCCAACAAGATAGGAATCGCGCCTTTGAGAATCTCTTCCGTACTTTCGAAATGGGTATGATTACTCCCTTTTCGGATTTCACGGAAGACACTTTCCAGCCGCGCGTTGAAGTAAAGGAAAGTTCCAATGGTGTTCGTGTTTCTGTAGAGCTACCAGGGATAGACGAGAAAGAACTCGATGTCTCGATTAGCGATGACGGCTTGACCATCAGAGGCGAGAAGCGGGAGGAGAAAGAAGACAATACAAGCGGCTATTACCGCATGGAGCGCACCTATGGATCGTTCTATAGAACTATTCGCCTCCCGTGTGTAATCGATAAAGATAAGGTCGAGGCTACGTTTAAGCGCGGCGTCCTGACGGTAAATTTGCCAAAGAAGGTGGGCTCAGAACCAAACACGAAAAAGATCACTGTAAAAAAGGAATAACAGGGAGAGGCTTTCTGCCTTAGGGCAGCTCTGATGGCATTCATAACTTTGAAGGAGGTTGTTATGGAACCAGCTCTCAATTTTGGCAAACGCAAGGTAACATTGTTGGCACTGGCGCTTGGTTTAGCGTTCGGGTTTACCGGTGGACAAATGCTGCATTCAGAAGCCCAGAGCTCAGAAAAAGTAGAATCGTCCAAGTCTGACCCAGCGACTCAAGTACGTATCCACACTGGATCGACTAACAGCCCTCAAAAATTTTCTGATCTCGACGACGCGATTAACAAATTACGCGCATCCGCATCTAGGCTAAGTCTTCCCTCTAATATGTTTGAGCCGTGGTGGAAAACAATGCAACACGATCCTGATGCACGTTGGATGTTGAGGAACTTCGACGTTATGTCGTCAGACCTTGACCGGAACTGGGTTTTTCCGATCGGCATGGGCTCATACATTCCGCGTCTAGATACAACTGAGCAGGGTAACGAAATCAAGATCAGCGCCGAGTTACCTGGCATCGACGAAAAGGATCTTGATGTCACAGTTAACGACGACTCGGTCACGATCAAAGGGGACAAGAAGGATGAACTAACCCAGTCAAAAGCTGATCAGTCTTTTCGCGCAATTGAGCGTTCATACGGATCTTTCGAGCGAACGATCTCATTGCCATGCAAAGTACAAAGCGAAAGGGCCCAGGCAATTCTGAAAAATGGTGTGCTGACAATTACTGTCCCAAAGAGTCAGCTGGCTCAAAATGAAGGCAAGAAGCTCAGTATTCGGCGCGAGTAGTGTGCTTCACCAGATGGGGCGATCATCGTGGAAGAATGTCAGCGCATCAGCCGTCAACTCGCCGTTCACCTTCCAAAATACTGCAAGCCACGACGGAGAAAATCAAGATAACCATTTGGATTGTAGTTCTCATTGTTTTGCCAATCGTCGGTCACGCTCGCATTTGGTGTCGCACTCAATGTAGTCGATCCGTCCGGAGTGATAATCACGCTCTTAGTGAAGCCACGCGAATATTTTTGCGTTCCCTGACCCTGCCCTGGGGTGTGGTGATTGCTGTAAAATCGCGCGAAGCCATCTAAAGCATGCGTGTCGGGCGGAAAACCATTTGTGCAATTTAGATCAACGGCGACGAGATTTTCATTCACGAAAGCAATCACTCGATCGTCCGAGAGCGACCTGCCCCGGACCATTTGACCACCCCTTCAACACTCGCCTGATCTTGTATCGCCGCCAAAATTATTATGCATAACCACAAGAATCGGCTTCCGTTCTCTGTAGGCAATTGACTTAGCCACGTCCATGGATGTCTGCCAGTGGATAGCTTGCCAGCGATTGGATCTCCCAGCTATGGCGGCCTCTTGGGCAAATCCGCGGATCGCATTCAAACTCTGAGCCTGCACGGACGAAGCAGCAGCAACCGTAATAATGAAAAGTAAGGTGGGCAAATACATCTTTGTTTTCATACGCTCTCTCCAGTGCTCTCTTCGTCCGTGCATCTCAATTAGATTGCGAAGTTCCGCGTCAATTCGCTGCTGCCGCATTCATAGTCGACTCACCGGGTGTGCCCGACGACGATGACAGCGGTCCAGAGTGAGTGCGTGTGATTTTTCCGTCATTGTCGGTTACTGTCTTGGTGTAATCGTAATTCTTGCCGTTGGCGGTTGTTCCCTGATCGGACACTGTCTTGGTCCAATCCCCTTTGGTACCAGAGGCAGTCTTATTGTAGTCGTAGTTTCCGCCTCTGCCAGTGGTGCCCTGATCTGAAACCGACTTGGAAATCTGTCCGTTGTTATCAGTGACGGTTTTGTTGTAGTCGAACTTGCCACCCTTGGCGGTCGTGCCTGTGTCGCTGACAGTTTTGGTCCAGTCGCCCTTGCTACCACTTACCGACTTGTTGTAGTTGCCAGAACCACCCGTTGAACCGGAAGAACCATTGCCCGCGCTGGCCGTTTGCCCACCACCTGGTCTCGTCCAGATCCCCGAACGACCGCTCTGTCCACCCTCGGAGCCTTGCGAACCTTGTCCGAATCGGCCGCCACCAAAGCCGCCCTGCCCCAATTGACCTTGTCCGCCTCGTCCCT
>CAJCHQ010000337.1 GCA_903970295.1 Bryobacterales bacterium | reverse complement strand
ATTCGGCCAGGAGAAACTACCATGTCAAAAGTCACCCTTACACCCGAAGAAAAAGCAGAGTACGTCCGCGTCGCCCAGCAAGAATTTGTGCGCATCGGCACCGCTCTGGGACTCGTCAACACAAACGTAGAAGCCGGGCTGCCGAAACCGCCTTGCGCCTTCGTCTTCCTGACCGTCAACGAAGAATCCTCAAACCGCTTCAGCGGCGGCACACGCTTCAATGCGAGAGTCGCGAACCAAACCACAAACCAAACCGCCTATCTTCGTTTCGGCTTCGGCGTCAACTTCAATGTGCCGTTGGCGAGCGAATGGTTCGAAGAAGACCGGCAAGGAAAGCCGCTCGGCTTGAAGAGAGCGAATGGCACCGTCTCCAAAACCGAGCTCCTCTTCTTGAAAGCCGTGCTCGGTGCCATCCTGGAACAAACCGACCCGGCCGCAAGCAACCAATTCGCTAAGTACCTGAACCCGAGAAACCTCAAGGCCAGCTAACGTCCTCGGTCGTCAGCCCCTCATGCTTGCATCGGTCGCGGTGCTTGTATGAGGGGGGACGGCGACATTCACGACAACTCGAACGATCCGGCCAAAAGCCAATCTCGCGTTTTTTCTGCAAACGCAGAGAGGAGACAATACCATGAGCGTTCTTATCGTCAACGATGTTCAGGAAATACATCCCGGCGGCAGCAACGATGAAACTTACGAACCACTGGCAAAAATCGAATTGATGATTGACCAGGCTAAAGCTAATGGCGACGATATTCTCCTGGTCAAACTAGATTTGCCGGAATGCGGATCGATACACCCTCGCGTTATGAGACGTGTAGCCGGCTATCAGCGTCGCAGCATCGTCAAAAAACCCGATGAATACAATGGCGCCAGGTGGATTGTTGCTTTCTGCCAGAAAAACAAAATTTCACTGCAAGACATTCGCATCGTTGGCTTCCAAACACACAAATGCGTCCAGTCAACGACTCGTGGCTTGAAAGTGATTCTGCCCAACTGCCGCATTGAGGTAGTTAAAGACGCTTGCGACAATCAGGGCGGCAACCGCTGGGACACATTTCCAAACCTTCCTGGAGTTGTTCTCACCACTTCAACCGAATCGATCAACAAACGCAAACAGTTGAGAGAAAACAAAAAGAAGTCCTAACCCCGACCTCTAGCCGTTTTCTCTTGCCTGCTTTTCTTTTATCTCACATAGTACTACCCTGTTACATACAAATCGTTCAAGTCGAGCATGCAGCATCTCTTCTTGCCTGCACTGGGTTTCAGCATTTATCGACTAACCGATTTTCCCGGTCTCAAGCCCGGTTCAACCCTAAGAGCGCGAGCATATTTTTGTCGTCGTCGAAATCCGGATTAGCAGTCGTGAGAAGCTTTTCGCCAGTAAAGATGGAATTGGCACCAGCTAAAAAACAAAGCGCCTGTTCGGCCACAGACATGCGTACGCGTCCAGCGGATAGCCGCACTCTCGCCCGCGGCATCGTGATACGAGCAGTGGCTATCATGCGTAGCATTTCCCAGACTGAGACCAATGGCTGGTCAGCCAACGGCGTTCCTTCGACTGGCACGAGCGCGTTGACCGGCACTGACTCCGGGTGTTCGGGCAAAGTGCACAGGGTATGGATCAAATCGATGCGGTCGTCATCACTTTCGCCCATGCCAATGATGCCACCACAACAAACAGTGATGCCGGCGTCTCTGACATTCTTCAGGGTCGTCAACCGATCCTGGTACGTGCGAGTGGTGATGATTTTGTCGTAGAACTGTTCGCCGGTATCCAGGTTGTGATTGTAGGCGGAAAGTCCTGCTTGCTTTAATTTATCTGCCTGCTCGAAAGTCAACATGCCGAGCGTGCAACAGACTTCCATATCCAGAGCGGCGACGTCTCGCACCATCTGCAAAACTTGTTCAAAAGCCGCATTGTCTTTGACTTCACGCCAGGCGGCGCCCATACAAAAACGCGTGCTGCCGGCATCTTTAGCAATCTGAGCGGCGGTACGCACAGCATCGATATTGAGCAAGGGCTCAACATTGACAGGCGTTTCGTACCGAGCGGACTGCGGACAATAAGCACAATCTTCAGAGCAAGCGCCCGTTTTGATCGACAGCAAAGTGCACTGCTGAACATCTGTGGCATCATGAAAACGCCGATGAACAGTGGCCGCGCGATAGACAAGATCGAGCAGAGGCGAGTGGAAGACTTCCGCTATTTGCGAGCGCGTCCAATCACTGCGCACCGGCGCTGCCTCGACAGTAACAGGCGGCGGGCACTTCAGTTCATAGGCAGTAGACATGGGCAGCTCCTTCAGGTGATGCAGAGATGTCGCCAACGCTTGGCATCAAAAAGCGCATGAAAAGTGACACTGCGCTAAGTTATCAGGATTTCAGGGCGTGATCATTTGTGCGAATTTAGATTATCGAGGACGTGGCGAATATTGGCAAAAATCTCCTCCCGTTGCCCGTTTGTCAGGCAATATGGAGGCATCAAATAAATCGTGTTGCCGAGTGGTCGGATTAAAAACCCGCGCTCGATGAACTTCTGCTTGAGCAATGGTCCGATTTCATCGAAATAATTATTGCCATCACTGGTGGTGACATCAAAAGCCGCAATCGTGCCGCAGAATCTCCTGTTTCGCAGTAACTTCTGATCGCCCAAGTACTCGGCTGCAGCCAACCGGTTTGCACTTTCGGCGTGAATAAAGGCCTCTGGATTCTCTTCGAGCAAATCGAGGGAAGCGAGCCCTGCCGCGCAGGCCAAAGGATTAGCAGTGTACGAGTGTCCGTGAAAAAATGTCTTGTCCAAATTGTCGCTGAAAAATCCGGCAAAAATTCTGTCGGTCGTCACTGTCACGGCCAGAGGCAAAAAACCGCCAGAGATACCCTTGGAAAGACACAAAATATCCGGCACGGTTGACGACTTGCAAGAGGCGAACCAATCACCGGTGCGACCAAACCCAGTCATCACCTCATCGTAAATCACAAGAATGCCTAATTCTTTTGCCGTGCGGACCAATTCCTGCAAAAACTCTGGGCGGCAACACCGCATACCGCCGGCCCCTTGCACGAGCGGTTCGATAATGATCGCCGCGTACGACCGTGGGTTGTTTTCCACCAATTGCCGCACAGTGCTCAGTGACTGAGCTTCCGATTGCTCGACCGCTTGATCGCCATCATACGTAGCCGGGTAAGGCACAGTGTCTACAGCGAACATCAAAGGCTGAAACGGCGCCCAGAAAGGGGCACTGCGCCCAACCGACATCGAACCGAACGTGTCGCCGTGATAGCCGCC
>CAJCHQ010000336.1 GCA_903970295.1 Bryobacterales bacterium | reverse complement strand
ATCGGAATGCCCATGCCGCCTGCACCTTGATCGCCTAGTCCGAGAATTCGCTCGCCATCCGTGACGACAATGACATCGACGTCTTTGTTTTCATAGTTATCGAAAATCTCTTCGATGTTGTCGCGGTCCGGGTAGGAGATGAAAAGACCTCGCCGACGGCGGTAGATATGGCTGAATTTCTGGCAAGCTTCCCCGACTACCGGCGTGTAGATTAACGGCATCATTTCGTTCGTGTGTCGCAGCAAAAGCTTGTAGAAGAGTACTTCGTTTTCATCTTGCAATTGACGCAAATAAATGTGCTTTTCGAGCCTCGACGATTTGTCGCTGAGAGCGTCGTAAGCCCGCACAACTTGCTCGTCGAGCGTGTCTGTGTGCGGAGGCAGCAAGCCCCGCAAATGCAAGTCTTTGCGCTCGTCGTCTGTGAATGCGGTGCCTTTGTTGAAGAGAGGGTTGCTCAGAAGGTTGGCACCGGTCAAATTGGTTTGACGCTGATTTGCTTCCGTCATACTTACACCTGCATTTTGGACGAGTGATTTATGCTTGCTGTCGCTTCGGCGATTTTGCTGATTCAGTTCGGAGATTGTTAATATCCGCACCTTATTACTGATTCGGCCCCTGCTGCGGAGAGAACTGATTTTTCAGGAAGTTGCCGAATCCGCCCTGTTGCGGCTGCTGTTGTTGCTGCTGTATCATGCCTCCAGGTGCCATCATAGGCGGTGCCCCACCTTGACTGGACAGGAACATTTGACCACCCTGCACCATGACATAAAAAGCCTGTCCGCTCTGGACGTTTGTCATCATGTATTGACCGGGCGGTAGATTGACATTGCCGATCAGGCTATTTTGACCCTGTAGTTGACCGGGCATCCCTTGCTGTTGTTGATTTTGCCCTTGCCCATTGATTAAGTCTTTTTCCAGCGTTTTGAAAAATTGAGCCCGGCACGGGATGGCTGCAAGAGTCAGTGCAAGTACGGATACCGCTGTCGCTGCGTAGCGCTTCATGGTCAACTCCTTCAGCGTCTCACGGGCGCTGGGTAAAGCGATGCCAACTTTGAGAGGTAGATTGTAGCTTAATAGCGGAAGCCTCGCAATTCGGTCAGATACATAAACGCAGTGGAACTGTATTCTCACTGCGTTTGTGTTTTCAAGCTATGGACCAACAGCGAACTGAATATCAACTGACTAATAGCTAACTGTCAATTAGCCTTTGGGCATGTTTTTAGCCAATTCTGCTATTGCTTTTTGAGTTCTTTCTTGACGCGGAAGCAAGTTGGTCGACACGAATTCTCCGCTAGCATCTTCAAGATGTTTGCAAGCCGACTGATAGGTTGCAAGACCCTGATCTTCCCCTTCTTTGATTGAGCCGACCGCTGCACCTTCGCCAAAGACTGCGGCGCCGGCTTCGGTCAATTTAGCAAAGGCGCCCCAGGGTCCTGACGATTTCGCCGGTTCACCACCCAGCGATTTGACCATCTGGGTCAAATTAGCCACCCGATCCGCGTGGCAGCTGCGGCATTCTGTCAGCACCGCAGAAGTCGCCGGTGTCTTCACTCTGTCGATCGCCATAGTGTACGTTTCAACTGCCGAAAGTTCGCCCTGTAGCAGGCTGTTCAGTTTTTCTGCTGCCTTATCCATAATGCAACTCCTCAAATAGTAGGGATCATCCACGCCGATTCGCCGAGATTGCTCGACGCAGCGCTCCGGCTAAGACGGGGATGACACTGATAAGTTTCGAAATCTTTTGCCAGGCGGAAGATCAACGCCTAGAGCAGATTAGCACTGCTCTGTTTCAGTCATCGTTGACTACCGGCCTCTGACCGTGGACAAACCGCCGTCGACCCCAATCGTCTGGCCTGTCACCCAACTGCTCTCGCTACTGAGAAGCCAATCGATCACTCGCGCAATTTCGGCGGCCGTGCCAATCCTTCCTAGAGCGTGCATGTCAATGGACGCTTTCAGCGCCAAAGGGTTGCTCGTGATTGAGCGAGTAAGTTCTGTATCAACTAGCCCCGGAGCAACGCAATTGACCCGGACTTTGTGTCTGCCATAAGTGGCTGCTGCCGAACGCGTCAATCCTTCGATTCCTGATTTGGCGGCGGCTATTGCCTCGTGATTCGCCAAACCAATACGACCCGCTGCTGATGAAACAAGCACAACTGAGCCACCTGAACCCATCATGGCTTTGGCTGCGCTTCTTGCCACGACGAAGGCAGTGGTCAGGTTGGCATTGATAACCGACATCCACTCATCTTCGCTCGTCAAATGGGCCGGCTTCAAAAGCAGAGAGCCAGCACAATTTGCTACTCCATCGAGCCTTCCGAATTGTGTTTTGGCTAACTCAACACACTCTTTCATTTTCGCGAAGTCTGACGCATCTGCCTCGAATGTCATTGCGTCGAAACTCGCCGCCAGTCGCGACAGTTTATCTGGGTTTCGTCCAGCGAGCATCAGTCTGGCTCCGCGTTTGTGCAGCAGTGCTGCAACTGCACTGCCCACACCACCATAGGCGCCCACGATCACATAGACCGGAGAATCATTTGCCCCTGAATTGGATGAGTCCACGGTCTTACCTCACTTTGCTGGCTCTTTGATTGTCGGCCGCTAACGCAACTTTATGATCATCTTTCATGCGGGTGAAAGTGCGGTGAAAACAGGCTTGCGCCAAACTGAGAATCGTTTGACCGTGGTATTAAGTGATCGTCCAGACGACCGACCACGGATTCATCTTTTCGGCCGACAAATCTTGCAAAGTGTTTTCGTGAGTTTCAAAAATTACGCGCGGTTTCTTTGACGGCTTTTTGCTTTGCGGATTGAGCGGTGTATTGTGTCCCGGGGCGATAACCAGTTGAGAGTCGCTCAGGTTGGCGAAAAGGACCAGATGGCAATCCAGCGACATCACCCAGGTGGCAGTCAATGCGCGCTCCCCAATTGCCTGATAACAGCTGCGTCCATCATCGTCGCGCAGTAAACCGTGCGCATGCCACTGCAAAAGCTTCGGTATGATTTCGTCTTTGCGAATGCGAAGCAGCCTTTGATAAAATTGTAAAATGCCCTTGTGCCAGGGTTCTTCTCTCTCATGCCAATCTAGTTTCGAACTTTCAAAAGTTTCGGCTACGCATGGATCCGGTATCAGGTCAGGATGAGCTTCACCGAATTTAGCAAATTCGGCGCGTCGCCCTTCGGTGATCAGGTGTGATAGATCCGCTGAAACATCACAAAAATAAAAGAAAGGTCTTTTACTGCCCCATTCCTCTCCCATAAACAAAAGTGGAATCGCTGGTGCCAACAAGTAGGTCGCTGCCACTGCCTTTAGTGGCGCCTCTGCCACCAGCCCGGCAAGACGTTCGCCAAATGCCCTGTTGCCAACTTGATCGTGATTTTGCAAAAAAGAAACGAATGCGGTTGGTAGCAGGTGCCCACTGGGCTCGCCGCGTTTTTTGTTTTGGTGTTTAGAATACTGTCCTTGATACGCGAAGCCCTGCGTCAGGCATACGCCGAGATGGTCGATGGCCGCTCGTCCAGAAGTTTCGAGCTGATAGTCTTCGTAATATCCAGTGGACTCACCAGTGGCAAGAACATGATAAGCGTGATGGATGTCGTCACTCCATTGTGCTGCGTAGTACCGCGGATAGTTGCGTCCATCTCGCTCCAGAAGAACGGCTTGATTTTTTCCATTCTCGAGCATCATGTGAATCTGGTTGTGGCTGGTGCTTTCGTGAACGGTATCGGCGAGCTCCTTGAGAAAATGATATGGTGAATCATCTTCGATCCAATCGACTGCGTCGAGCCTGAGTCCGTCAAATCGATATTCGTTTAGCCAATAAAGAGCATTTTGAATGAAAAAATCGCGCACGATCTCTTTGTCTTCAGCGTCGAAATTAAGGGCCGGTCCCCAGGGCGTTTTATGTCGCCCATTGAAGAATTGTTCGGCGAAGGCATGAAAGTAATTGCCATCCGGCCCAAAGTGGTTGAAGACCACATCTAAAAAAACCATCAAACCCTTTTGATGTGCAGTTTGAATCAGCTCTTTCAAATCCTCTGGTCGTCCATAACTGCTCTCCACAGCAAACGGGAGCACTCCGTCGTAGCCCCAGCCTCGACTGCCTGGAAAATCGGCGAGTGGCATTATTTCCAGCGTGGTGATGCCCAACTCGACCAACTGATCGAGATGTTCTTGCACACCTTTGAACGTTCCAGCTGTGGAGAACGTGCCAACATGGATTTCATAGAAGATCGCTTCTTCCCATGGTCTGCCCTTCCACTCGTTATTTTTCCAGGCGAATGCCGAGGGATCGATGATCTCGCTCGGTCCATGGACGTCTTCCGGTTGGAAGCGGGATGCCGGATCGGGCACGTATGTTTCGTGGTTAATGACATAGTGATATCTCATGCCAGCTTTGGCAATGTCACTGGTGACAGTAAAGCGACCGTCTTTCGCCGGCTCCATGGGCAAAATGGTCTTATCGCCATCCGTGTATAAGCAAAGTGACACATGTTTTGCTGATGGCGCCCAGATTTGAAAGCTGACCCCATGCTCTAAAATTCGCGTGCCGAACGGCATCTGGTGCAGGTGCTTGGTAAGCGTTTCCGTCAAAGTCGGTTCTCCTGTGCTTTTTTAACGATCAGGAATTTGCCCACGAGCGGACAATACCTGCAGCCGGTGACCATGCTATACAGCTGGGGGATGGACGGGGCTGAGTCAGGCATGTTCCCAGACAAAATTACGCAGATTATGACCGGCGCGTCAAGTTGTCACTAATCTGTCACTGATGTCCGCTAAGTTTGGCGGCATAAGGTTCGGGGGGATTTCCTATGTCAGACCGGTTACATAACGAAGGAAAAGCTGAAGCAGCGACTACCCATTTACAAGTGATGGTTCATGAGTGTTGGCCTGGAGGACCCGTAGTTTCTAATCCTGAAGACTGCCGAAATTGGGATCGTAGCGCCGGGCAGGTTCAGCCACCTCTGCCGCCTCTGACTATCAACAATGGTTAATGCTGACAAACTTTTGGAGAACCCTTGAGATAGAGGTTTGTGACTATTTCTGATGACAACAGGTAAGCGATATAGTTCAGTTGCTCGTGAGTTCTGGCTCTTGTATGCTGGAGCGATCCCCTGGGTTTAATAGACGGACAGCCAGTACGTGGATGTCATAGCGCTAGTATTTGATTTCGACGACACGCTTTTGCCTGATTCGACAACTTTGTTGCTCGAAAGTCGCGGCATTGATTCGGAAAAGTTCTGGAAGGTTGATGCCAAGGCGCTGTTGGACCAGGGTTATGATCCGACCATCGCCTATTTGAATTTGATCCTGGAAAACATTGGACCAGGGAGACCTCTCGGCAATCTGACAGCTGGGGATCTGCGAGAGTTCGGCTCTACTCTGGAACAAAAACTTTTCCCCGGGGTGCGCGATCTAGCTCCAGATTTGCGCGCGCTTGTGAAGGAAATTGATAAAGATGTGTCCGTCGAGTTCTACATTATTTCTGGTGGACTTCAAGATGTCATTGATGGCAGCGAATTTGTTCGGAACACTTTCGAATCGACTTATGGCTGTATGTTCGGTGCCGATGAAACAGGCGTGTTAAAGCGGATTAAACGCACCATCACATTCACAGAAAAAACTCGCTATCTTTTCGAAATAAATAAAGGTATCAAACCAGCGCATACCGCGGCCAATCAGTATCTGGTCAATAAGTACTTTTCCGAACCGGCTCGACGGATTCCATTTGAAAACATGATTTTTGTCGGCGATGGTTTGACAGACATTCCGTGCTTTTCGTTAGTGCAAAAAAACGGTGGCACGGCTTTCGGTATCTTCAAACCGGCTGAAGCGGCTTCTGCTCGGCGAGCATTTCTGGAATTTGCTAAAACAGACCGAGTGGCGAGCATGCACTCCCCAAAATTCGCAGCGGATGAGGATCTTGGCTCCTTGCTCAGAGCTGCCACCACGACAATCGCGTCCCGCATCGTGATTGCTCGCAAGCAAGCCGAGTATCGTTGACTCGTTGCCCATTGTCGCACAGGTTTTTGGGATTCGTCTCGCCTTTCTGACATGGGCTTTTCTGACAGACGCCCTAACGAAAATTGTTTGGATTGAGAGTTCTCGAATTCAAACCGTGCAGGAATTTTTTCACAGCGTCGCTGTCCGTAATTCGCTTGGCCAGATTGCCCACTTCATTTTGGACCGAACGCGAACTGATGCCCTGAACGGCAGTTTGGATGAGGTTTTGAAAGTCGCTCTGATAGGAAGGATCGAGCTCGCTCAGAAGCGTTGGCAAATTGGATAGACGCGTTATGCGCCAATTCTGCGGTGTTTTTAGCAACTCGAATTCTAGTATAACCGTGTGACTTACTTTCGGACTGAAGAATTTGAATCCGATTTTGCACAGTTCGCCAGTGCCATCGTTGGTGGTGCTACAGTAAGCGACTCCTTTCAGATTCTCTTTAGTCAAACCGTACTCAGTCAGCAAACTGCTCATTTGGCCCGGACGTGGATCATTGGCCATACTGAGAAGGCGGCCAACAATTCCTTGTTGATGCATGGATGCATAAAACTGCATACGGTCATAGGCGATTTTCCGCAATCTTTCAAATTCGTTGTGCACCTCTTGCCTCGTCACCGCAAGAACGTTGCTTAGACTGCCGGCAGCGTTATAGCTCACCAGCCTGTAGGGTCCTGGGGCCACCGACATCTCTTGATCTGGGTCGGTCTGCGAATCCCCCAACACGTTAGCGTATTGATCTGCATCCGCGCCCGCGACCTTTTGCCGTTGGGGCAATGCGCTGACACGATGAATTCCAGATACATGGTCTTCGAGATGACGCAATAGTTTGGTCTCGATCGGTCCGACCGATAGCCCGATCGCTGCTACTGCGACACGTCTGCCTATTTCGGATAATCCGGGCATCGTTTCAATCGGATTGATCAAAACTTCGTTAACAGCGCTGTCTATCAATCCCTGAGCATCGACGTATTTTTCAAATTTTGCTAGATCATGTTCTCTGGTAGCGAAGGCGGCTTCTTGGAAAACGAACAATGGCGTTGTTGTCCAATAGAAATAGGCGCCACTAAAGAGAAGAGCGATTGTGAGAAGAACTATGGCGATGCGGATTTTGTTGCTTGACATGTCGCGCTACTGTGGGGGAACAAACTTTCTGCAAAGGTGGCTGGTTTGCCTTCGCATCGACCACGGTGTTAGTTTAAGGCCGGTTGGCACTAACTGCAATTTTGATTGAGGCATGGCCATCGGGTCGCATCATTTATTGATGTGGGTGTGGTTTAGATTTACACCGCTGTGAACCGCTGCTAACCTAATTGACCGGTAGCTCTGCCAGGTCGGCGCATGAACGAATTGAACAAACAAAAAGTGGCGTTCGGAAAAGCCATTGCAGAACGAATCAGGAGTAAAGACTGTTTCGAGAATGTGCAGTTTGATGCTTCCGAGAATCTGATCAAAATCTTCAAAGATGGTTCGGTAAATCGCTCGCTTAACCTGGAGACCTTGTTCAGAGATGTTCAGCTGATTGCGGAAGATGATCGCGCGAGATATATCGATAGACGAATTCACTCCATGTTGATCGATCCAGTTCCCGAATTCACTGACATGACTTTTGCCGAAGCTTTGCCTAGTCTCAAGCCGATGTTGCGTCCTCGAGTTATATTCGAAAATTTTCGCCTGCAGTTAATGATCGAAGCTTTGAGAGATAAGAAGCCGGAGGTGGAATTCGCGGATGACGGCTTTACGCCATATATAGAGCTAGGTGAGCACTTTGGTGTAGGTTTGGCGTTCGACTTCCCTGATAAGAGAATGGAAATTTCTGCGAGTGTGTTGAAGCACTGGGGCATCGAAATTAATGAGGCTATTTTTCAGGCGCAAAGTAATTTAGAGCCGGCGGAGGGAGATGCATTTGGTCAAATCCAGCCCGGTTTATGGGTATCAATCTGCGAAGATACTTACGATTCGACGCGAATTTTGATTCCTGATTTAATTCGTTGTTATCCGGTGAATGGCGATCCTGTAGCGTTGATTGTGAGTCGAGACATCGTTTTCATCACAGGATCGAAAGATGTTGCTAACGTCTGCGAATTGCCAGCGCTAGCCGACACCGCCTACGAGACTCATGTTAAGACGTTTCGAGAGCGTCCCATCGTCCTGAACGAAAACGATATGTGGGAATATTGGTATGCTCCCGATCTGGGACTACCCGAAGAAATTAGTGAGTGGTTCGAGGATAATGAGACGGCTGCTCTGTCGTACGATTACGGCGAGCAGGCAGAACTTCTGCGCGAAATATTTCTGCTCCAGGGTAAAACTATAGTCGTTGCAGATGTGGGGGTTCTAGAAGGCGATGGACAAAAGCTGACGATATGCAAATGGGATTCTGAGTTTCACACATCGCTACCTTATTGTCAGCTAATTGCTATGCCCGTTAACACTGAGGATTATGCCGTGGCTAGCCTGATCGAGCTGCTCGAGGTCTTTCCCGATTATTTCGAAGAAACCGAATACTATCCACCGCGATTGCACGTGGATCGATGTTTGAATGAGACAGAGCTGCAATCATTTTTGGAGCGCTATCCTGACACGCCTATAGTGAAATTGGAGTTTTGATTTCAATGAGAGTAAATAATTTGGTGGCGTGGTTCTTCGTCGTGCGTGGTTTTGCTAGGCGTGGTTTTGCTAGGCGAGGTTTTGTGGCTTTGATCGTGTCTTCGCTGCTGGTGCCACTTTCGTTCAACGCGGCGCATGCTGCTGAACCGCAGTCTGCTGAGGCCCAAGCTGCTCAGACCCAAGCCGGTGAAACTCAAACAGCTAAAACTCAAGCGAATAAACAACGCGCTCACGAGTTATTCGATCAAGCCAATGCGAAACTGCATGCTAACGACTTTGCTGGTGCCATACCGTTACTGCAGCAGGCTGTCCAAATCGACGATTCGTTTGCAGCGGCACATGCCAATCTTGGCTGGTCGCTAGCAAAGGTTGGGCAACTGATTGAAGGAAAAAGCGAGCTGGAAAGGGCAACAGTACTCAATCCAAAACTAGCTCCACCATGGTCGAACCTGGCACCGATCTACGTTAACGCAGGCAATCTGCCTGCTGCTGCCAACGCCTATGAAAACTATTTGGCTCTGACACCACCGTCTCCTTCTCGCAAGCCGTACGAAGAAGCGCTCATGTTTATCAAAAAACAAATCGCAGAAGGGGCAGACCCTAACGGTCCAGATTATTTCGAAGCAGCGACAAAACCTCAGTTGTGTGTCTGGCATCAAAAACATATGCCAATCAGGGTGTATGTTGCGCCGGCTGCAGGAGTAGAGGGCTACAAGCCTGTTTACGACGAAATTCTACGCCAAGCATTTTCTGATTGGGCTGAAGCGAGCGCCGGGAGAATTTCGTTTACTTTCGTGCCCACCCGAGAAAGTGCTGCTATCGACTGCGAATGGACTCACGATGCATCTCGAGTCAAATTTGCAGCCGAAGGCGGACAATGCCTTTGGAAAGGTTTTGTCACTGGTGGTTTGCAGCATGCAGATGTTCTTTTCCTCACGGTTGATCCACCGAAAGAGAAATTGACGGATGCGATGATTGGCTGGATCACCCACCACGAAATTGGACACGCTCTGGGAATTCATGGACATAGCGGCAACGCGCATGACATCATGTTCTTCGCCGGCAATAATTATGCAGCGAACACAAAGCTATCTGAAAGGGACAAGAACACCCTGACCAGGTTATATGCGGCTGGGCAATAGGTGTATGTCCGCGTGCAGAATCAGGTTTTCTCCTCCGTCTAGAACTTGGATTCTCACTCGTTCTTTGCCATGCGCACAATGGGCAATGATTCACCATTCTCGATTCCGCTTCCTCCATTGATTCTGCTACGTAATAGGTGCCGTCCTGAAAAAGTTGGGTGTCCACACCAAACACTGATGCCAAGGCGACAGAAGGTTCAGGAATGATCGTTGGGCGCCGGTTTGGCATCGATCTTCATCTTGTAAATTCGCACCGGATAGTGCACCAGGTTTTTTCCATGTTGGAAACCGGGCGAAAGATTCAGCTGTGCGGCCGGGATCCAGAGATAGCCGCCGTGATCGATCAACATTGCGTCTGTCCAAATCAGCCTGGGATCTGCAACGAGTTCGGTGATAGATTTGTCCGGCGCGATTTTTAGAATAGCGCGGCGATTGTCGTCACCGTAATAGATGTTTCCTTTCGCATCGATTGCGGTGCCACCGCAGGTTGGCGTGTCTAACCAGTTTTCGACGTGTGAGGCTAAAGCGCTCGCAGTCAATTTAGAGTCGTCTAGCCAGCGAGTTTCGATGCGTGCCAGTGGACCCGAAGCCGGCTGATAATAGACATATTTGCCATCCGGCGATATCTCGATTTGATCCGCATGAACGCGCAGTTCCTTGCCTTTTTCATCGAGCATGACGACGCCGTCGGCTTTCATGGCACGGCGATCAACGGTTGATGGGTCTCCGTCGAGAACTCTGCGGAGTGCGCCGGTCTTCAAATTCAATATGATCAGTCCGGGTTCGCCAGCGTCGGTCAAATATCCAGTGCCATCATTGAAGCGGATGTCATCCACATAACTTTTTGGCTTCAGGGCAGAAGCGAGCGAATAGCTTCGAACCACCTTGTTTTTCTTGAGATCGAATGAGACTATCTTTGCGCCATCTGGCACGGCCGGCTTGCCGATGCCGGGTGCGCCGGCGTCCACTACCCAGAGGAGTCCGTCGGGTCCGATTCTCAAGGCATTGACGTGAACAAAAGCGGTTTTGGCATCGCCTCCCGCTTTCCAGGCGTTCCACGATTGGTCAGGATATGGATG
>CAJCHQ010000335.1 GCA_903970295.1 Bryobacterales bacterium | reverse complement strand
CCTTGGAACGCGAAGACTTGTTTGGAACTTTTAGAATAGGTGTCATAGCGCACTCCTTTTTCGCAGGCGAATCACCGATTCGAGCCGCGTGTGAAAGTTAGCAATCCAACTCAGCGAAACACGTGCACAATGTCGCAACGGTCCGCCGGGAGGTTTGGTGATTGCTCAGTCGCTTAGTCCGAAAGCCAGGCCGAATGCCCATGTACTTAATTCAGGACAAAAAAGCGCTTTGTGTAATCGAGGCCAGTTTTAGAAAAAGCTGTTGATAAAGACCTCAAGAGAATAAAAAGGGGAAAGATGTCCTCTTGCTATCAGAACTCTTGACATGAATCAATGAGCCACAACGGCCAATGAAAGCGCGCGTCAGGAACGTGGTCCAGCAGAGCCCGGGCCTGCCCCAAACGGCGCGTTTCGGCTTGGCGCAATATCAATTCGCCCACTTAGCGGAGGTTTTATCAGTTAGCTCAACTCCGGTCGCTTCTTTGAAAACATGCCATGTCAAATTGGGAATAATTCTGTGCGAGCCGCGCTAATGTTCAGCGCGACACCCATTAGTTGCCTACTCGGGTGCCCGAATCCGGTTCGAAGCAAAAATGCGCATTTTTGCTTCGCCCGCAAAACCCGCCCTGCATGTTACGCCAGCGAATTGCCTCAGCGCCCGGCTGCGGCTAGCTTTATCACCTTGCCGTCTTTGGCAGTCGTCGTCACATCAGCCTCGGTCAGACCGCTGAAAAGCGTCTGCACATTGGATGTCTGCAAGACTTTGCCGGTCCAGGTGAGCAATGTGCCATCGTAATCGACGTCAAAAACCGCTTCGGCACCGCTATGCTGCAAGCCATCAATCATCCGCCACGTGAGGGGCACGAAAGAGGCTCTGAATTTGATTTTTTGCTCTTTCAAATCAGCTTCGGTGACTGAGCTTTTCAGGCGACGAGACTCGATGAACACATTTTTGGCACGACGATAGTTTTTGAAAAAATTTGCATCGACAAGCAGCGAGATGCTGTCTTTGAGAAGATGAGGCGCCAGTGTCAGTTGAACCATGTTGGCTATTTCCAGATCTGCGAGTTTCGCAGGCGACCTGACAGCCTGCCTGTGCCCACCCGGTGTGCAGATGACCACAACGTTCGGTTCGACTGACGGATCAAATTTGATTTCGACCGTAAAGCCCCGTCCTGTAACTATCACACTAATCCTCCCCGGAGCCGGGCACATACTCAACTGCACTGCATAAAGCTTGCCCATTTTTCCCATTGGCATAGTGCTCAGAAAGCGAACGATCGAGGATCCTCCAAATTTCATCCACCCAGTCCAAATGCTCTGGTTTCAAAAGACAAGAGCGAAGGCAACTGACGGTTTCCTGGTCCCATTCCAAACCTTCCCAGCCGGCAAAAAATGCCTGCGGCAGATTGGCCACCGCCAAATGCAATCCCTGCTTTGCACAAATATCGAACATAGCGCGAGCGTGCTTCGAAGCCTGGCTGGCTGTTTTTGCCTTGACTGCGTAAACGACAATATCGAGTGCAGGCGCAAACGGTACGAAAAAGCGAGAATCGCCCGACAGACGCTCATGCAGTTTGAGGGCGGCCTGCCTCGATTTTTCCAAGCCTTGGGCAAATTCACCACCTTTTACGAGGGGCAACAAACGCTGGGTCGCCCACAATGCAACTGCGGAAGAACCAGGTCGAGAGCACTCCAGACTGATCTCGCCCAGATGAAGTTCGTCCGAGCTGAAGTATGTGTACGGCGAATCATGCTTGTAAAAAGCGCCAACCGCTGGGTCTTTGAAGAGTACGCAGCCACAGCCGTAGGGTTGCAGACCGTGCTTGTGCGGATCGACGACAATCGAATCAGCCCGGCTTGTATCGGCGAAGGCGCGCGCAGCATCCTCATCAAGATTGTTTGCCAGTTTGAAATAGCCGCCATAAGCCGAGTCGACGTGCACTCTGAAATTGTATTTCTTCTGTAGAGCGAGCACTTCTGGAAGCGGATCGACAGAACCCGTGGCGGTCGTGCCCAGAGTGACAACAACGGTGCCTACTCGTCCCTCGCTCAAGACACGCTCGAGAGCCTCAAGCGACATGCGCCCGCGCTGATCTGCAACAATCGGGGCGAAGGGAATTTTAAGCACGGCGCAGAGCCGGTTGTGCGTGTAGTGAGCTTGCTCTGAAGCCACTACCAGGCGGTCCGGATGGATTTTGCTGGCCACCCAGAGCGCTTCCAGATTGGCGATTGTGCCCCCGCCGCAAAGATGACCGAGATGCTTCTCGTAACCGAACATCGCCGCAATCTCGCCGACCGCCTCTCTCTCCATTTGCGAGCTGGCGCGACCGCCATCAAGGGCATGATTATTCGGATTTACAAAGAGTGAAAGCGCGTACGCCAGTCGGGCGACAACGTGGGGAGGCTTCAACATCTGCCCGGCATAAAGCGGATGCGGGTAGGGAAAATTGTCCTGCATGCGATGCGCCACGGACTTTAAAACGGCGGCGATTTTCCCTTCGTCTACGTTGTTACGAAATGGCGGCAGCTCGGCGAAACCCTCGTCCAGGATAGACAGCAACTCAGGCAAAAGGGCCAAACCATTTTTCTCGAACATCTGACTAAGTTCTCGTTCAGGGATGAAACAAATAGTTTGACACGGAACCCATATAGTTTCTTGTCGTCAGAGCAATTGAAAAAGACACTTTATTGTCAGCAGCAAATGTATAACGCAAGTGTCACCACCTGGTGTAAGGAAAGGAAAACCAAATGAAGAAGTCATCTAGACATCATTCAATCAACGTTCAAGCTTCGAATAAGAAGCCGTCCGAAGCTCCGCTCAAAGCCAAACTAGCCCAAGCCCAGGCTGAAGTCGAACGCCTCATCCGTTTGCAGGCTGTTCGCACTTCGAGTTCCAGGCACAAAATGTTCGACCCTATGGCCGGGCCGTAACTGACAAACTCACTAACTAGCCAGACAGAGATTTGCGAATCGCATAATAATTAAAACGCCACGATGACAAGAATCGTGGCGTTTCGCTTTAGCTGGAATTTCTTGCTCAAACCAAGTTTGAGTCCGAGTTTTAGGATATTTCAGCGTCGACGATGTCGTCACCGGCGCCCGCGGAGGCGCCAGCACCACTAGCGGTACCAGCCCCGGAGCCGCCGCCGTTGGGTCCGCTCGATTCTCCGCCGCCAGTGCTGCTCTGTCGGCTGGCCTGTGCGTCTTGTTGCAATTGCACGACCAATCCGCGCAAATCGTTCATGAGCGGCTTCAATTCCTCAGCCGAAGCTCTCGACTCGATCTTGCGGCGCACATCCGCCACCAGGGTTTCGGCGCGTTGCTTGTTAGTGTCGCTGGCTCCGCCTTCGCGCACTTCACGCTCGACCGCGTAGCAAAGGTTGTCTGCTTCGTTGCGGGCGTCTGCCGATTCTTTGTTGCGCTTGTCTTCAGCGGCATTGGACTCGGCTTCTTTGATCAAACGTTCGATGTCGTCTTTGTTCAAATTCGTGCTGGCAGTGATTGTAATCTTCTGCTCTTTGCCCGTGCCCAGGTCCTTGGCTGTGACGTTCAAAATGCCGTTGGCATCGATATCGAACGAGACTTCGATGCGGGGAATGCCGCGTTGAGCCGGGCGAATACCGTCGAGACGGAAAGTGCCGAGCAATTTGTTATCGCGAGCCATGGGACGTTCGCCCTGATAGACCTGAATGTCTACAGCCGGTTGGTTGTCTTCGGCGGTTGAACAAGTTTCTGATTTGTGGGTGGGAATGGTTGTGTTGCGCTCGACGAGTTTAGTGAACACACCGCCCATCGTT
>CAJCHQ010000334.1 GCA_903970295.1 Bryobacterales bacterium | reverse complement strand
ATTTCAAAAGCATCGTCCATCAAATCATAAGTTCCGTACAGGCAACCTTGAGAGTAATCAGATCCAGCTCCCTTAGCGGCATAACGCTCGTATTCGTGCACGGCCAGATTATTCGATACTCCATATATACTTGTCGGCGTGACGAGCAAAAAGACATTGTACATGGTGGCATACGTGTCTTTTCCAGTATCAACGAGCGTGTAGTTCTTCCGCATCTCTCCAAAAAGCTGCAGAAAAAAGTGAAAGACCTGTGCTCGATCTTTAAAGGAGTTTTCCATCATCTTGTGATCGGTGTTATAAAGATGTTCGATTACGTTGTCTAAAAGGGTGTAACCGCTCGTCGCCAGATAGCCATTTTTCAGTTTGATAATTTTCGAACTGTTCACCAGGTCGGTCGAATATTCATTTCCGAAAGTGGTGATGCGGTCTGCACCCAAAAACACACGTCCGTTTTTCTTAACAGCTACCAGTATCGTCATCTTTTCCGAATCTCCGCATCGCCCATCACGCAAAATATAATATGGTCTTTACAAAGCATACACTGCGCCCCGTCGCTGCGATCAATTTGCAGAACGAACCCTTTGACTAAACTATTCAAAGTCGGTAACGTTGTGTAGAGCAACAATCCATTTGCTCTACCGTCTTCTTGAGTATTGATTGCAGGATTGTACAAGGCGAAAGGAACCTAGGATGAAGTTACGACTGCCAGCATTCTGTTTAGCTACAGTTCTCGTACTCTCGGTAGCAGTGATGGCGCAAGCGCAAGGCGGCGCAGGCTCATCGACAGGAGTGCGAGCGACACCAATCGCGCAAATTAAAGACTGGTTCAATAAGTACGATGCCATCAGACGTCAGGCACAGATGAATCCGCAACAGCGCGCGAAAGCGGATGCGATGTTATCCAAGGGGCTGGCTATCGTCATGCCTGGTCCGGATAAACAAGAAAGTGCTGGGCTGTTCCAATTACTAGAGCAGAAAAACGCAAACGCTGATGTACAGCTCAAAAATCTGCCGCTCTACCCTGAGACCGAACAACTTCATCGAGGTTATCACCAGTACTTCCATGACACGTCAAGTCTATTCGCAGATTACCTGCGAGTGCAAAACAATTTGATGACAACTGATCCAAAGACAGGCAAACCGCTCATGGGTAGTTTGATCACTCGAAAGAAGATGCTGGAAGATCTCGATATAAACAACAAAAACTTAGACGCCGACTTGCGTAATCGTTTCAGAATTCCTCCATATCAGTATTGAGCTCTCCTATTGATTGAGCTCCAGACAATATGTAGTTCCGGTCTCGAGTCCCATAAAATATCGAGCTCCATGCCAATACTAGAAATCCATGCTAACGATGCTTTAAAGTGGAATGTCCACATTCTGCATATACAGTCGATTCAACGTATTCAGGTCGCGCTCAGAGAGCCTGGAATATTCGTCTGTGTCTTTGTAGAGTAGATCAGACTTCACGGGACTGTGCCCGAGTAAACCCAGAGCGTGTCCCAATTCGTGTGCAGTGATGTTTTTGATCAGCAGCGGTCTGACCGCTGGCTCTCGGTCCTGAGCGACATCGACATTTATGTCTATCACTTGAGGGGGCACGAAATAAGGCGAATCATCGTTGTATCCGGTATTTGCATACGAACCAGGAGCCATGTTGCGTTTAGCGTACCAATCCAGGTGGGTGACGGCACCCTGTGTAGTGCCTCCAGCCTGAAATCCATGATGAAGCAAAAACACTTGAATCCTCGCTGCTTCAGGCGTCTGCGTCTGCACGAACCTGATGAATCCATGGGTTCTGAATTCCCACATATAGAGTGCCGACAAACAAGAGGCCAACATGTCTGGTTGTGCAGATGCATCAATATATACTGATATTGGCATGCGTGCAAATCGTATAGTGCGCCCCTTTGCGGCGGCGCGAGAAATTGACAAATAATCGGAACCAGTCCCTTGGGAAGGTGAGGGCATGCGAACAAAATTCGGGATAGCAAAATCACGACCTGGAATCGACAGGGCCTCTCTTATCAGTGCCTGTTGAGAAGCATCTGCAATTCCGGGAAAACAATCAGTACGAACGGGCACTCCGGTCGGGCGCGATTGAGACGAACCAGAATTCACAGTAGCGTTCTGGGCAGAGCCGCTCGATATGCTGCTCAGCAGAAACGTGGTCATCGCAAGCGCGGTGTGCGTTGATATTCTCAAGACTGGATTCACAATAAACCCACTTACTGCCACTCTAGTCAGCACTGAGTTTGCAGACAGTCAATTATAGAGCGCGACTGGGTGATTTATTTATCGCCGTCGTTATGCGAGGCTTCCAATTCATTCACTACAGTATCGATAAAAGCACAAAGTTTATCTCTCACTTCTTGCTTGATTCTAAAAAGTTCGCGCGACCAGCAGTAAAATTCGGCGCCAGTCGATTGATCCGCGCTTATGCTGAACAGGCTAGCGGTGGGTTCGTCCATTTCCTCGAGTTGCGTCTCGATTTGCTGGATTCCGATGTTGCAAAAAATGCTTTTGCTGACCAGACGAGCTTCTTGAACGCAAACCAGCTTTCCCTGCCTGTCCATTTTGCCCCAGGCGCCCATCAAGAAGCGATAGGTCGGGATTTCCGACTCGTCGAGGTCGCGCCCCCCGAAAAGATAGGAGAGACCAAATTTTGGTCGTTCATAAAAGACTGCCAGGTCTTCTCGGCGATAG
>CAJCHQ010000333.1 GCA_903970295.1 Bryobacterales bacterium | reverse complement strand
GGCGGCATGGGCATTCCGATCGGCAAACTTTCGCTCTACAGTTTGTGTGGTGGCATCGACCCGGCAAAAACACTACCGATATTTCTTGATGCCGGCACAAACAATCAAGAACTTCTCAATGACCCAATCTACCTTGGCTGGCGGCATGAGCGGGTGCGCGATTCGGAATACGATCAATTTGTAGAAAAATTTGTCGCCGCGGTCATGAAGAAATTTCCGAAAGCACTTTTGCAATGGGAAGATTTCGCCAATCAGGATGCCCGTCGCTTGCTTGACAAATATCGAGATCAACTCTGCACTTTCAATGATGATATTCAAGGAACAGCTGCTGTAGCCGTTTCGGCAGTTCTATCAGCAGTTGCGGCTTCGAAATCGAAGATTCGCGATCAGCAGATCGTCATGTTTGGTGCTGGTTCGGCCGGACTGGGCATCGCCGACCTGCTCGCCCGCGCCATGATGGACGAAGGCGCATCACAGGAAGAAGCGCGCAAACACATCTGGCTAATTGACCGGCCTGGACTGTTGCACGATGGCATTCCCGATTTGCAACCGGCGCAAAAAAATTACGCTAAGTCGTGGGACGATCTGAAGACAAAAGTCGGCATCAAAAACGATCACATCGCTCTCAAAGATGCCATCGGTCTCGCCAAAGCTACAGTGTTAATAGGCACTTCAGCCCAGAGTGGTGCATTCAAAGAAGATGCAATACGAGAAATGGCACTGAATTGCCAGCGGCCAATTATTCTTCCGCTTTCCAATCCAACATCAAAGACTGAAGCTTTGCCAGCCGATATTCTGGCTTGGACGAACGGGAAAGCCTGGGTGGCCACCGGCAGTCCCTTCGACCCGGTCAAAATAAACGGCACCACTATCCACATCGGTCAATGCAATAATTCCTACATTTTTCCGGGCATGGGGCTCGGCATCATAGCGTCGGGCGCAAGGCGGGTGACGGAGAGCATGTTTATGGCAGCGGCCAAAGCTCTCGCCGAGCAATCTCCCGCGCGGAAGAACACAGCTGATTCTCTTTTCCCTGACCTCTCGACGATTCGCGAGGTGTCGTCCAACATTGCGCTAGCAGTAGGTGTTGCAGCGCAGCGTGCAGGAGTGGCGGACAAAACCAGCGCAGACGAACTTAAACTGAAGACTGACGAAGAAATGTGGATACCTGCCTATGCCACGATCGTCAGAGACCACGAAAAAATCGCCGTCGCGACTCGGTCATGAATTTGTTGACAGCCGAGTCTGCGGCAATCAGGGGTCGCTGGGAGCGGGTTCAGGCGGCGGTATCATCGGGGAAACCTTTCCAGGCGGCAGCCTCGAGCGGATTCATGCCGAATGGTGCACTACCATCGCCTCCTAGCCATGCAACTTTTGATTGACCGCTGCCATGTCGGTCTGAAATTTTTGGCTGCCAGCAACATCCTGGTTCTGCAGCTGAACGATGGCAGCGTATGTCTTGTCGAAATTATGCGTATGACCATCGGATGCGGTGGGCGCACGCTCGACACTCTGAACAATAGGGGTGACTAAATCAGTCATAAACGCTCCCTGGAGTGTGCACTGACTGGTCAGACATGGGTAGTCAGTAGGAAGTGAACAAAATCATCTTGGCACAGCAGTCTGACACTAAGTTGACATTACGGTTGCTTCTGAGGCACTGCCGCCGGCACAGGCTCGGACTGCTGCAGGTGCTGCTGCTGCGCCGGCTCAGGGGAAGGCGCAGTGATGGCAATTGTTTGATCATCAGTGGGCGGCATATAATCGATGATTAGCCGAGCACCACGCTGATTCGTGAAAAACGCCCACAACCAATTGAAAACAACGACGAATTTATTGCGAAATCCGACGATGAACAGAATGTGGATCATCAGCCACGCAAGCCATGCCAGTAGACCACTGAGCTTGACGAAGTGCAGATCTGCAACCGCTGCAGAGCGTCCGATCGTGGCAAGCGATCCTTTGTCGATGTAATGAAACTTCTTCCTCGGTTTACCGCTCACACTGTTTATAATCGTCTCCGCCACGAACTGTCCTTCTTGCATGGCCACTGGTGCCACGCCAGGAAGTATGCCGCCCTTGCCATCGGGGCACGAGGCGGCATCACCAATTACGAACGCTGCCGGATATCCCGGAATTGACAGGTCATCTCCGACCACCACTCTACCCGCTCGATCTAGCGGCACGCCTAGAGTTTTAGTAATGCCAGTAGCTTTGACGCCAGCGCACCACAAAATTGTTCGCGCCGGAATGAATTCACCAGAGACGGTGGCACCGTTTTCGTTCAGGTCGCTGACCATGGCTTCGGTTCGCACTTCGACGCCAAGCGCCTCGAGTTGCTCGCGTGCCTTGACTCCCAAATCATCGGCAAATGGGGGCAAAACTTTTTTGGTGCCTTCCAACAAAATCACCCGAGCAGTTTCCGGATGGATATTGCGAAAGTCACGGACCAGAGACGTTCGCGACAATTCAGCCAGAGAGCCAGCTAGCTCGACTCCTGTTGGTCCGGCACCAATGACGAGGAAAGTGAGAAGCGCTCGCTGCTTCTCTTTATCATCGCAAAGCTCGGCTTCCTCGAAACGCTCGAGAACATGCCGCCTGATCGCCAGTGCATCGCGCAGATCTTTGAGCCCTAGAGAATGCTGTTCCCAATTGTCATGACCATAATAATTATTACCAACACCCGTGGCCATAACCAGATAGTCATAGGGCACACTGGCGTTGCGCGCCCGCACAATCTTGTTTTCTACGTCGATGGAAAGGGCTTCATCCATGACGACGCGGGTATTGCTTTGTTTTTTCAGGACCGCCCGAATCGGATAGCCAATCTCCGCCGGAGAGAGGGCTGCCAGTGCCACCTGATAGAGAAGCGGTTGGAAAAGATGATGATTGGTCCTGTCGAGCAGTGTCACCCGCACAGGAGCATTCTTGAGAGCTTGAGCCACTGTCAAACCACCGAAGCCGCCGCCGATTATCAATACATGTGGCTGGTCTTTTTGCATCTGAGAATGCCTTAATTTTTAGCCTTGATCAGTCTAAGTGCCGCCAATATACCATTCATTCGGCGCTCGATCGGAAAAGGCAAAGCTTGATGAAGAGGCGCTAGTGCACGCTCGTCTCATTAACCTGCTCGAAGAGTTTGTAATTGTCCCGGTAATCGACATGCACTCCAATCAAGACCGGACCAGAAATGTCGAAAGCCTGTTTGAGAACCGGAGCGATTTGCTCCGCGGATTGAATCATAAAACCACGAGCACCAAATGCCTCGGCATATTTCACCGGATCGACAGGTCCAAATTGGATGCCTGACGGTCGCCCGTACTTTTGTTCTTCTTGAACAGCGACCATGTCATAAGTGCCGTTGATCCAAATCATGTGCACGAGATGCGATTGCAAGCGCACTGCGGTTTCCAGCTCCATTCCGGAAAACAAAAAACCGCCATCGCCTGAGATCGATAATACTTTTTCGGATGGACGCACCAAAGTAGCGGCGATTGCCCAGGGAAGCGCGACTCCAAGAGTTTGTTGACCATTGCTGATGAGAAGCTGGCGCACCCGAAAGCTGTAGAGATGCCGAGCCAACCAAATATGGAAAGAGCCCATATCGGCACAAAGAGTCATGTCGGACGATAATATTTTCTGCAGTTCAGAAACGAGACGGAGCGGATGAATGGGAAAACCATTCATCTTTGCCGCGGATTCTGAGACGCGAGCGCGCTCCTCGCTGATGCCATCCAGCAGCTTTTGGATTTCGGCATTGAGTTCCGAATGTGATATCAACGGTGTGAGCAACCGCAATGTCGAAGCAATGTTTCCAATCAGCTCGATTGTGGGATTGTAGGAATTGTCGATATCAGCGCGCAGGGCGTCGATG
>CAJCHQ010000332.1 GCA_903970295.1 Bryobacterales bacterium | reverse complement strand
TGCACATTCACTTCCATGGCATTGTGACTGACTTCTTCATCCCAACCGTACATATGCTCGATCAGCTGCTCTTTGCTGACGACCGAGCCGCCGCGCTGCAGCAAAACTTCCAGAACAGCCAATTCACGAGCCGAAAGATCGATCGGTTGATCGTGCACAGTTACTCGCCTGCCGACTGTGTCGAAGCGTAAGGGTCCGTAGACGACTTCCACATTGGCCGCCTGCCGACCGCGGCGCATCAAAGCCCGCACCCGAGCCTCCAAAACAGGCAGGTCGAAGGGCTTAGTCAAATAATCATCAGCACCGAAGTCGAGACCGGCGACTTCATCTTCCTGACGACCGCGGGCGGTCAGAATCAAAACCGGCAAGAGTTGCTTGCGCGCGCGCAGACGGCGGAGAACTTCCAGCCCGTCGATCCCGGGTAGTCCCAGGTCGAGAATTAAAAGATCGAAACTGTTGGAGGCAAGCGCCTGATCGGCATCCACTCCCGTGGCCACATGATCGGCAGCGAAACCAGCCTGACGCAAGGCTTTCGAAATGCCATCGGCCAAAATCTCGTCATCTTCGGCCAGTAACAGTCTCATTATTGATTCTCCGCTTTCTAAATCAAACAGACCAAGCCGGAAAGGCTTTTGTGCCTTGCCTGAGACAAACTGTCAAGGGCATCCGAATTGTCATTTTACCGGGAATGATACGAAGTTTTCATTGTTGCAAAGATCAGGCTGCTGGCAAGCGTGATGTTCAGGTAAGGTATAGAAGCGCAGCGTGCGCCATTATTGTCGGCATCAGGGTAAGGAAAAGCTCGAATATGCCCGAAAAAACTGAGACATTGAAAAATGGTAATCATCAAGCCGGCGTCATCCTATTGCACGGTTTGACCGGCATGCCTTCAGAACTGAGACCCGTGGCTAAGCATTTGACTAAACTGGGTTATCTCGTTGAAACGCCCCTTTTACCCGGTCACGGTGCCGGACACACCGAACTGCTCGCATCCACCTGGGTTGATTGGGTCAATTGCGCCAAACAGGCAGTGATCGATATGTCTCAGCGTTGTGAACAAGTTTTCATCGGCGGGCTGTCGATGGGCGCCTTGATCGCCACAATCGCGGCTGCCGATGATGCGCGCGTGAAAGGACTGATCGTACTTTCACCAACACTTTATTACGACGGCAAAAACACATCGCCTTATGGCGCCTTCCTCTGGTTTATCGATTTTGTGCCGTATCTGGGCAAAGTTTGCTATTGGACAGAAGAGCCGCCATTTGGCTTACAAGACGAGCGCTTGCAAAGACAGATCATCAAATCGATGGAGGCCGCTGCCCGGGGCGAAAGCGATCAATTCGGTTTATTCCGCACTTACGCAGGCTCTTTGCGCCAGCTCGAAAAACTAGTCAATCACCTGCGCAAAAAAGCCCGCCAAGTCGCTTGCCCGGCAATGTTCGTGCACAGTCTCGAAGACACTTTAGCCACTGTCAAAAATACGACCGATTTGGCCAGCATGATCTCTTCTCGCGATAAAACGCTGCACCTCTTGAGTGGCTGCGATCACGTTCTTACTCTGGACTTGAGAAAAAAAGACGTAGCTAATTTTGTCGGAGAATTCGTGATGCGCCTGGCACCCTTGCCAGCGCA
>CAJCHQ010000331.1 GCA_903970295.1 Bryobacterales bacterium | reverse complement strand
ATCTCTTCGAGCCTCTGGCTCGGCTGGTGGTAAGTGCATCCAAAGAATCGCAAATTTGGATTACTACACACTCAACTGACCTGAGCGACTATATCTTGGATTTCAGCGGTCATTCTCCGTTGGCGATAGAAAAAGTGAAGGGCGAAACGCGGCTTGTTGGAGTCAAATTGGGAGAACATCCAGATAATCAAGACGACGACGATGATGACGATGAGGAACTAGACCTGCCTTACGAGTCCCAGGCTATCGAAGAGCCCCGGGGCAGGAGCAACAAAAAGTCTCCGACAAAGAAAATCAATGACGGCTCGAAAAAACCGCAGGTCGAATCGAAATCCAAGACAGATCCTGAGGAAGCTGCTGCAGCTGCCAAACTTGCAAGCCTGAGAGAGAAGCTAAAGGATAAGAACACCTAGAAACACCTAGGTCTCGCGCAATGGCTTATATTCTTGTGCACTGAGACCAAAAGTCCAGGCGACCGCCTCACGGGCGGTGCGCATCTCTGGCGGAACGCGAATAAAATACCGGCGATAGTGTCCGTCCGGTTCCGGGGTTGAGTTGATTACGCAGACGAAAAGTGCAGGATTCGGCATGTTCGGGCTAGCTCGAAGATACAATGCACCGCATTCATCTTTTTGAATCAAAACGGCACCGGCCTCTCTCAAAAACTTTTCGACACCATAGATGTCGAGCATCATACGGCGCACTTCCACATTGCGCTCTGCAGCTATGGCGGCGAAGGTTCGTTCGCGAAGAAATGAGATCAAGCGAGGCGGTGCGACGACTCCGTGTATTGCGTTCATTTGCCAGCCATCTGGATAGCTCAGGCAAGGACCTTTCTCGTTGTGCATCCGTCCGGCACTATCGGTGGTGACTATTTTCGGTCTTGCAGTCATAATGCAGATATCTTTCATTGGCCAAAACCAACCGCATGCAGATGCGAGTTTGCTCGAGGCATCGATCTGATCGAGTTTCAATCCGCTCTGGCGGCAAAAGTCGTAGAAAGGAATCAGACTGTCATGGCTGCCGTGGTGCGCGTATGGCAAACTGCCGACCGCGTTGTAGTAAATCGGTGTCAGGTATGCTTCTTCTTTTGTCAGTGGTAACACTGCCTGTTGTAGGCGCGCCGGCAACTGATTTCTTAATGAAATGATCAACTCATTGAGCAGTTCATAAAATGGCTTACCCATAACTTCCGGGTGCAATGGGATAAAGCCGGTCCCTTGTTGGGTGATGTCGTCAATTCTCATTCTGGCGTCGACGGTTTCGGTAACTTCAAGTACGGGGTGGCGCTGCGCTCGACTGAATAGAGTCGAGCGCAGTTCACGAGTGGCGTGAGCTGCTATCTGTCCATAAGTACTGAGCACCAGTTCTTGCAAGTGTGTGCGCGCGTCAGACCAGAATGAAGCATCGTTGCGTTGCCGCAACTGCTTTTGCAGTCGTTCCTCGATCGATTGATAGTATGCCGCTATAGATGGTGCATACGACTCAGTCACGATACTCGAATAACTTCCGTCTTTGAGCACTCGCTGGATTAGCGCCACTGCAAGTGCACCTTGCAGCGGTGAATCTAACCACAAGAATAAAGACGGCGGTCGGGTGTTTGATTGACTGTAGATTTGATAGACGGCTTCTTTCGCTTTTTCACGATCGGTTGCGGCAGTAGAGAAGGCAATTTTTCGCCACTTCTGGCAATGATCCTTCAGTGCTGTTTCGGCTATCGAACCGAGTAACGCTTCAGTCAATTACGTTCCTATTGCCGACAGGCAGAAATTCTCTTTGCTGTACGACTTTGTAGGAGCCCGGCGTGAGTGGAATTGCAGCGTGTTCTTCGTGTACAAGTTGCGCACCAGCTTTTGCCATAACGAATCTCTCAGGACCGGAGCTATAAAGATCAGCAAAATTTGCGTCGATGGCATGGGCGTGTCCGCTTGTTTCGCCCCAGGCCAGTACGATTCGCTTATCGACCTCTTGCTTTTTAGCATTCTTTGGCATGGTTGACTTAACCAGTAGTACGTCACCCTGTCTGTACATTTCTGCCATAAATTGAGTTCTCTTAGTAAGTTGAGTGGCTTCGGGTAAAACACCTTTCTCTGTCTTATCACAAAATTCGCCCAGGTGGGTGTTTCCTGGGCGACAAAGCAGTGACGTGCGCGTGGTTTCTAATACCCGAGTATGTGGACTTTGTCTTCAATCGGAGCACGTCCAATCTTTAATTTGTTCGCTGGGAAATCCGGGTCTGGATAACCAATCGAGATTCCGCATAGGATCGATAATTGCCGCGGTACGGAGAGCTCGTTGTATATAACTTCGGGATAGCCCGCTAGCGATACCTGTACGCATGTTCCTAATCCCCTCGCAGTAAGGGCAAGCACGAGGGTTTGCAGATACATGCCGACGCCCAGCATATCTGCTGGGCCCAGTTCTTTGTCGATGCAGACGATGCCAACCACTGGCGCGCCAAAGAACTCCCAGTTGCGTAGAACTGCAAGGCGCCTGCCTTCCTTATCATCGCGGGCGATGCCCATACCGACGCCATAAACTTGAAGACCCAGTTCCGATCGGAAATGCTTATAGTGGTCGGGGAGAGCCGGAACATTAGGCTCTGACTCACGAGCTACAGCCAGCAAGGCTTCCTTGAGCCGATCGCGCACTGCGCCGGCGGCGATAAAAATGTTCCATGGTTGAATATTCGAGTTCGAAGGCGCGCACTGAGCAAGCTCCAGGCATTCGTAGAGCAAATCTTTAGGCACGGGGCGCGGCAAAAACCTTCGAATCGAATGCCGCGCTCGAATCGATTGATCAAGGTCAAGCATACTCACTACCTTTTCTGGCATGTTATCGATTTTCATTTGCCGGCTACATCTATGACAACTCGAAACCTGGCTTTACCGCTCATCATGCGTGCATAGCCGTCAGCTACTTCCTCGAGTGGATATTTTTCGACCATTGGCCGAACACCGACGCGCGCTGCAAATTCCAGGCATTCCTCGACGTCTTTTGGCGTTCCGCCCGGCCACCCTTTAATCTGGCGATGCCCTTTAATAATTTGAAGAGGAATTACGCTAATTGGCTCACTATCGATGCCGACAACCATCATTGTTCCTCCAACTGCCAGAGCAGCTATCCATGGAGATATTGCTTTTGAGTTCGAAGCCGTTGCAAGAATAACTTTTGCTCCACCTGATGCCTTTAAGGATGCAACAGCATCGTCTGCTTCCGAATCCAGATACTGATCGCTGCCCAATTTGCTGGCAAGAGTCGCTTTGTCTTTTCCGCGCGCAATGGCGATTGTGTGGAAGCCCATTTTCTTTGCGAATTGCACGCCGAGATGGCCAAGACCGCCAATACCGAGAATCGCTACCGTGTCACCGGGCCTCGCGCCCGAATTGCGCAGTGCATTGAACGTCGATACACCAGCGCACATCAAAGGAGCCGCATCGTCGTCACTAAGTGCGTCCGGTATGGACGAACATACCGACTCGGAAAAAATGGCATACTGAGCGAATCCGCCGTTGAGGGTGAATCCCGGCACCTGCATATTTGCGCAGGACATGAAGTCGCCCCAGCGGCAAGGCTCACAATATCCGCAATGCCAGCCATGCCAACCTACACCGACTCGGTCGCCGACCTTCAATCTTTTAGTGTCCGGTCCTTTAGCCTCCACTCTTCCCGCGATTTCATGACCTGGCACAATCGGGTAGGTGAGCCCCGGATATTTACCTTCCATGGCCAGGCTATCGCTATGGCAGATGCCACAAGTTGACACTTTTACCAGGACCTCATCACCTTGCGGAGAAGGATAATCGACTTGCTGGATAGAAAGCGGCTGATTGGGACCGGCGAGGTGTACTGCTCGACCTGACCTGGTTGAAACTGAGGTTTTTTGGTCCATAGTTTTTTCTCCTATCGCCAAACTTCTCCCCTCGGTGTCGAAAGGTGCAATGCGGGGAGATCATTTTTTTGTA
>CAJCHQ010000330.1 GCA_903970295.1 Bryobacterales bacterium | reverse complement strand
ACTGTAAATCAGTCAGTAGCCTTGTGCACAAATCTTTTCGGCGTTCCTTCAAAGTTATTAGCGACAAAATGGCCGATCTGCAATCTGTGAATTGCAACGGTTGGCGACCCAATAGACAACGCTGATGCTATATTCGGGTCGTATTCCAATGGCTGAGCCTAGCGAAGTCCGTGCCAGACGAACCAAATTTAATCTTCCCCAAATTTGCTTTTAGATCTATCATGACTCAAGTGTTAGGAACAATGAATTCCTGCCGGAGTTAAACAAGAAATTTTGGCCGGTTGCTCCGACACAGCCAAGTCAGTTTGCTCGGAGTAGGCAGCCGCGCCTGATCGCCGACACCCACTGCCAATGGTGCGCTTGAGGATTGATTGCCAAAAGAGAGAGCCCGCCTTTTTTAGGGGCGAGCTCTCTCTTTTGGCTCAGGGCGCTAATCAATCTAACTAAGCCGGCGATCTCCTTTTTCGAGATAATTCTTGCTGGTATGCGCTGTCCAGGAGGCAGCTGTCACACGTAATTTCGTCCTTGTAGCGGAACCAGCCCGATGCTTGAGCAGCGAGGTCGAGTTCAGTTGTTAGAGAATTGTATGCACTGGCATCATCGATGGCCGACACGACAATCCTGCCAAACGGATCTCCGCAACGATCACAATTCAGAGTGGCAATATGTAGAAACATTAGCTCAACTCCCTTTGCTCTAGGATCAGCTTGATCAGCTTCCCGTCCACTTTGAGCGCACCGGTGGCTTCAGCCTTGAGCAGCGCCAGTAAAGCCACATTATTGATCTCGCGCAAAATGCCTTTGGCTGCAAGAAATATAGCTTTTGTCGCATCCTTTGAAAAAATCTCTTCTGGCAATCCAGCTAGCCGGAGGTGATGCTGTATGTATTCGCCAGTCTCATCTTCTGTGAACCCATCAAGAGAATAACGAAATCGAATGCGCTGGTTCAGGGCCTCGAAGCCTGGAGCCCTGAGCATTGTCCGCAGAGGTAACTGCCCAATTAAAATAATGCTGAGCGGGGAGGCCCGGTCGAAGTCAGCGTTCATAAGCAGCCTTAGATTTTCCAGGATAGCTCCACTCAAAAGGTGCGATTCGTCGAAAACTGCTACTATTTGTTTGCCCTGCTCGGCAAGATTCTCGCAAAGATGCTGGCTGACTTGCATCCACGTATGATTCTTGAATCTTTTTGCTGACAGTCCCAGGCCCGCAGCTATCCTTCGGCAGAGGTTGGTTTCGTCGTGGTCCTGGCCCACGTATAACACCTGATATTTGTTCGTGGGCAATTCGTCAGTCACAGAGCGCACTGCACATGTTTTGCCAGTGCCAGCCTGACCACTCACAGCACCGATCGATCTTTGCTCAATTGCTAACTTCACAGTGGTCCTCAACTCCGCGAGCTGATCAAATTTGAATAGCTCGTCGCCTGCGATGTCTTTGCCAAACGGCAGTTTGTCCGGAAGTTTCCACGATTCGTCTTTGTCTTTAGCCATGTCATTTTCTCCTTGTTGTTTTGATTGCCAGCTCAAGCTGGTCTAAGTAGTACTGAAGATGAAGCTTCTTGCCTTTGGCCTGGACGAGTTGATCAAAGGTTCCCTCCGCCAACTCAAAGTCCACTGGCGAAAAGCGGTTGAACATTTCTGCAATGAAATTCTTTTCCTGCTCGTTCAAGACTCGATCGAGGCACCGCGACGCAATAGACTCCAGCTCTGGCAAAGAGGCATAGCTTCCGCCGACCGCTGGCTCAGTCTTTGCCACTGCTGCGTGCCGTGCAACGAGCGACTTTCGCAGGAGCTTCGAACTTTCTAGTACGGCCGGGATGGACGGACCGCGCTCGCGCTCGGGCCGTAACGAATAGTCGATGTCTGGTCCTGGTACATACTCCTGCGCCAACTCCACGAGCCTGCCGCCGTACCAAATTTCCACCGTGGGATTGAGCCTGTCTGCCTCCCAAACCACTTCTACGTCTCGGCCTGCCAGCTCCTTCCCCACTCTGTATGTGCGATTGCTCAAGCTCACTGTGGCAGTCCGCTTGTTCACTCGGCGGGATTCTCTGATCATTAATGCCCGGCGGATTTGTTCGGCCGTAACCGGTTTGATTAGCCCCCGGTCCTCGTCCTGCTTCCATTTCTCGGCTGGTGAAATTCCCAGGTCGCGGTGTGTTCTCTGATGGTATTCAAACTCAAGCCAGGCAAAAAAGAATTCATTTAGTTGCTCAAGCGTCTGCAGACCGGCATGCTTAGCCTCTTCAAAGAAGCTGGATTTACAATAGCCGAAGTGCTTTTCGATCTTTCCTTTTCCTTCCGGGCAAAACTCTTCCGCGTGAATATACTCAATATCGAGCTGCGCGCAAGCACGCTTCATTACTTTGGAGTGATAGACCGGTCCGTTGTCACAGTAGACAGTGCCTGGCTTTCCACTACTCAAGAGAGCCGCGCGGAAACAAGAAATGAGGCTCGGTGTTTGTTCATCCCAATAAAATTGTGCGTGCGTTACCCGCCTGGAGCAGTCGTCGATGAATGAGATCAATTTTGTTCGCTTCGCAAATTTCGGATTGGCTGGATCTGGAAGCCAAAGCCCAGCACTCGTATCGCCCTGCCAGAGCTCGTTTGCATGATCTTTTTGAAAACGCTGGAATGTGCCCCTCTCTGATGCATGCTTTTCCTTGAACGCACCTCTGCGATTTAGATGAAAATTCAGGGTCGATTTCGAAATGCTGGCAACGTCCTTTTCCGCAGCCCTGAGGAGCGAGATAATCGTTTCGATGCTGCGAGAACGCTTCTCCCTTCTCAGCTTTTCGGCCAGGTCCAAAGTATCTTTGGCTATTGCCCGGTATTCCCGAGGCTGTGCTTCTTTGACCCTCAGCAGTCCGTAAAAACCGTTCAGTCGATGTAAGGCAACCCACCTTCGCAGTGTCCTCTCCGCGACGCGTTTGCCGCTGCCATCTGGCGCCGAATGCAACTTGCGGAGAATGTCCGCCCGTATCTCCCGCTTTTCCTCTGGCTCTAACGTGCGACACACCAGGGGCGCTATCACCTCAAACCTGAATTGCGCCCACTTCATTCTTTCTTCTTCGTCCACTCTCTGCCCCCCTTAAAGGTGTTAAAGCGCAGAAAGTCTACAAAGCATCAGAAGACAATGTGTTCCGCCCCCTGTGGGTTGAGCAACCTAACACCATGGCCGGCAAAAATTGCCTCAGGCTGGTGTTGCTTCAAGAATATGAAATGCTGCTGTTCAAGGGCATCCGCCCTCCGCCCGGTAAGAGCCATTGAAAGAGCCACGACGAGCCGACCGGCGCTGAGGCGATCATTTTCGGGGCAGTATTTTTTACAGTGTTTCAATGCTCGCTTTTCGATTGCCGCCATTCGATGTGCACTGACTCCGGCAGACAGGCACAGCCCCTGTGTCCTGTTCAGCAGCTTTCTCTTTGCCTGCTCACAAAATTGCTTAACCCATCTCCAAACAGTGCTGTGGCTCAGACCGTTGGCCTCCGCATGAAGTGCGCTCAGTTCGTATGTAACCTTCCTGTAGCTAGTACTGGGCTGCGTCAGGTAGCGTTGAATAGCGTGGGCAATAATTCTGCCTGTGTATCTTTTCCAGGGCACCAGAAATGCAAAAATCATTGAAAACGACTTGGTACAGGCTCCGCACAGAAGTCTGTGAACTCGAACCGGCTTCCAGCCGTCGCGCTCTCTGGCCGTCCTCATGTAATGGCCATGGCCCCCAACAGCGCCAACTGTCCCACAAGAAAAGCAGCACGTCGGCGCAACTTCGTAAATTCTGCCGTTAGCATTAATGTACTGCGGCAGATCCAGAACGCCCTTAGCTTGTATGATCATATCGGTGTCTTCTTTTTTTTGAGTCTAAGCAACCCAATCAAAAAAGAAGCACCACTTTCTTGTCAACTATTTTGTAACGGTATTCCGGCCACAGCTTCTCCACCGTGGCCGGTCAGATTTAATTGCTCCGAACAAGTAACGACGAATTGCGCCCGGTATGTGATGAGCTCGATCCTGAGCAACCAGCATTGCAGGGCGCGTGCTTTCGTTCACGCCTCCAAGTGCACCAGGACCAGAGAATTTCCCTTGCCGATCTCTTGATTCTT
>CAJCHQ010000329.1 GCA_903970295.1 Bryobacterales bacterium | reverse complement strand
GGCCGTCGACTGTTGCCCGCTGACAGCGATTTCACCACTGCCGTCGGTCATGAGGACCGTGTAGTTCTCTGCTTTAGGAGGAGCTTGCATCGAAGTACCTTTACTTTGTTTTTTTGTCTCCCGGATGCGTTCGGATCGTTCTTTCCGTCGCAGCCAGGCTCAAGTGTAGCGCATGACTCGTTACTTCAGATAGATCGAACGGCTCAGGGCTCTGTGAACACTTTCTCAATCATCCTTCCCAGCACAATTTACTCGTTGGCATTCTTGGTTTCGAGCACCGTGAGGCGTAAGGGCGACTTGGTGAGGTGAGTGCGGCAATGTGAGCCGGACGTAATCTAAATCAAGGTAAAGAAATGCACCGCTTCCCATTCATCTCTTGGCTTGCCCGAGCGCCCCCTAAACTGTATTCTAAAGGCGCCTTTTCGTGGTCAGGCATAGTTTCTTCCTCGGTCTTGCATGCATTTCGAAGGTTTTGGCATAAATGTCGCCGGTTTTCTCACCGCCGAACTCGGCTTGGGTGAGGTCGCGCGCAGTTATGTTCGAGCAATCAAACACCTCGGATTACCACTATCGCTTCAAGATGCTTCTTTCATCACCCAGCAGCGAAAAGGCGATACCAGCCTCGCGGGTTTCTCAACCTACAACCCATACCCGGCCAACTTGGTGTGCTTAAATGCCCCGGAAATCAAACATTTCATTGAGAAATTCGGCCCTCAGTATTTTAGAACTAAGTACAACATCGGTTCCTGGTGGTGGGAAGTAGAAGAGCTGCCGCCAGAGTGGCAAGCTGAATTTTATCGCTTCGACGAACTCTGGGTCGGTACTAATTTTATTCGCGACAATTTCCTTCGAATCTCACCGATTCCGGTCTATACTGTGCCACCGTTGGTAGTGTCGCAACGAACGGGCATTAATCGCACTTTATATGACCTGAGTCATGCCGAATTTATTTTTCTCTTTGCTTTCGATTTCTTCAGTTGCTTCGAGCGCAAAAATCCGCTCGCCGTGGTGGAGGCATTCAAAATCGCTTTTCCCGATCGAGCGAATGTCAGGCTCGTTATGAAAAGCACCAACGGCAGCAGTTTTCCTGAGCAATTTAAAATGCTGCATCAAGCTTGCGATCACAAACAGATCACGCTGCTCGATTCGTATATGTCGAAGAAAGAGTTGCACGGTTTGATTGAAAACTGTGACTGTTACGTGTCTTTGCACCGCACTGAGGGTTTTGGCTTGCCCATGGCCGAGGCTATGTCCGTCAACAAACCTGTGATTGCTACAGGCTGGTCTGGAAATCTGGATTTCACAACGCCTGAAAACAGCTTGTTGGTCAAATACGGATTTACGACAAACCAGCAGGACTATGGTCCGTATAAGCGAGGAATGCGTTGGGCGGAGCCGGATGTCGAACATGCCGCGAAGCTGATGCGTGTCGTTTTCGAAGACCAGGAACACGCCAAAAAGTTGGGTCAAAGAGGTCAGCTGACGATCGCCGAGAAATTCAGCGAAGAAGCTGTCGCCGCCGCTATGTGGCAGCGTTTCGAGCACATGAAGTGTAAAGTGCATCGGGTGGAGCAGATCGCTAAATTCAAGCGTGGTTTGGTCGGTCTGCCTGAAGAAATCGATTTAGGAAAAGTCGATTCAGCTGTTAGCGTTAACGTTACCGATGCCTCTTTTGTCCAGGACGTCGAGCGAAAGCGTGATGACGGCTTGACTCTGATCGATGATCTAAGGGTTGTAGATGCGGCTGTTCAATTGCAGGGACTGCGAGCGAAGAGTAAGCCAGAAATATTGGCCGATCGCGCTGAGGCATTTTGCACGAGCTGGTGGCACCGCCCACTTCTTGGCGCGCCATTGAGATTCTTGACTGAGTGTCTCAAGCGCATCATTATTCGGGCACTCTCCGGTGAACCGGCACGTGTTATCCGCAGCCAAGTTCTCGACCAGACTTTCGAGGGTATTGCCAAATTGGCGAAGATGGACGCTGAAAAGATCGATCAACTCGAGGGGCGGATCAAGCTTCTTGAAGCTGCGTCCCTCAAGGCAATAAGGACCCATCCTCCAGAATAAGAGTACTCTGATTGGCATAAACCGGAAGCAAACGCGAGGCAGCACTTTGATCTTTCAGTTCTTGCACGCCAGTTTGTCTGCTGAACTGCCCTTTGAGCCGTAAGAAAGGACGCTCGATCAAGTAATAGGAAGCAGCTGCAGCGGTGACCGCGGCAGCATAACCGAGCAGTTCTTTCGGCCAAACTCCTAAGGCTCCTACCCAGCCAATGACCGACACAAATGCAAGAATATGCCACAAGTAAAGGCTATAAGAAATGCGTCCGATCCAGGTGAGGACAGGATTAGACAGCAAGCGAGCAACAATCGAATAAGGTCGAATGCACAACGAAATGATCAACGCAGCTGTTAGTGATGCCAGAAGCGGAATGCGCACTTCCCAATACGACAATTGGCTGGCAATGGTGGTTGCGCCAGCCGGATGCCCGATCGCTCGCACGTAATAAACCAGGGCAACAAACAAGAATGGTGCGATCAATTTATTGGCGAAGATCCTGTTCAGCCAAACACGGCTGCGTTCGTTATTCAAGGCGATGGCGGCCAGGCACCCGAACATGAGAATGTCTGCCTTAGTGTCGAACCCGGCACTGACTCGCATCCAATGCTCGCCGTGGGTGAGCAGATAAGCCTTCCACAATTCGCAAACAGTGATTGCAGCAATTGCTCCTTGCCAAAGATGTTTGCGCAAGAACAAAATTGCGCTCGGCCAAACAAAATAAAATTGTTCTTCGATTGCTAAAGACCAAGTTGTCTCGATTCCCGAACCTAGAGTGTGACCCCAACCCAGACCGAGGTCATAATTGGATAGGTAGACCAGCGCTATGCCGACTGCTGCCGCAATGTCTTTGCAGTGGAAAGGATTGAAGATAGCCACTGTTGCCAGAAGCGCGTAGTAGGCGGGGAGTAGCCTGAGCATGCGCCGAATGTAGAAATTTTTCAGACTGATTGAGCCTGTGCCTTTCCGTTCTCTCAGCAGGATACCTGTGATCAAAAAGCCGCTGATGACAAAGAAAACATCGACGCCAAACCAGCCGCCGCCGCGGGCGAGGCAGCCGGCAATCGGTCCGAGACTGTGAAAACCAAGGACCCAGAGAATGGCGAGGGCTCGCAATCCATCCACGAAAGGCAAATGATTTGAGTCAGCTGCTACCGCCGGAGCCGATCCTCGCAAAGTCTTTTCAAGACGGCCAAAATCGGCGCTGCCTTGCGAGGCGAGTGCCTCCGCTGCGCTTTCTGAGCTTACGTTTGATGTAGCTTTAATCATGAGACTCCCGACTCCCCCATTATTTCATTGCTGTTGAAAACTGACCTTGCAAAGAATTTATGACAGGTGGCCGGGCGCAGTATGCGCCGCGGCGGTCAACACCCGACCGTCCGGAATATGTACAAATTGCACCCAGGCTGCTTAACAGCCACAGGAGCAGGGTTTTAGCGACAAATTGAACGCTTGGCAACTCGGGCGCTTTTCGAGCGCTCCCAAATTTTCTAAATTCACTCGCGATGTGAAGAGCGATTTAAAGCAGTCCCTGCCAAGGTGTGCAATTCTGTGAGCCTGTCAAAAGAGCGGGGTTGCTTGCAGCAACGTAAAGTCACTACAGGGCACGAGCGAGCGAATCAACTGAGTTTCGCGCCCATTCACTTTCCTTGGCTCACAGAGTTGAGATTTTTCACGGCCTTCGCCGTCCTCATTCATCACATCGAAACCACTCGCAACGTCATGGGTTTAGGACCGCAACCTCAGGGATGGCTTCTTTTCATCGGACCGCATGGTGTCAGGCTGTTTTTTGTTCTCAGTGGTTTTCTCATCACTCACTTGCTTTTAAGTGAAATGAAACGCACGGGTACTGTAGCGGTAAAGAAGTTCTACATCAGGCGGGCATTGCGAATTTGGCCGCTCTATTTTGCTCTTTTGGCGGTATCGTTTCTGATTCCCAGCGCCTTTTTCGTCATCAAAAGCGATTCACAAATGGCTGTCTGGGCGGCTGCTCAGATGCAAGACTTTTTTCCCAAGATCAGTCTCTTCATATGTTTGTTGCCTAACGTGGCCATTCTTTTGTGGCCGCCGGTGGCGGGTTTCGCTCAAGCCTGGTCGATAGGCGTTGAAGAACAGTTTTATTTGATCTGGCCAGTGCTCGTGAAACGCTTTGGCAATCGACCATTGATCGCACTGCTGGGTGTATTAGCCGTAAAAATACTGACTGTATTGACTCTGTCGATCATTTTCCACACGCACAAAATTGTCATTCCTTCAGCGCTTATCCAGCCGCTTGGTCACTTTTGGA
>CAJCHQ010000328.1 GCA_903970295.1 Bryobacterales bacterium | reverse complement strand
GGACATGGGTGCCATATACGCCTGGCAAGGAGCTGGCAATGCTTCCGTCGATCTGAAACTCAACATCGCAAATAATTATATTAAGAATTCGGGCGCGGGCTTCGAAAACGTAGGTATCTACTTAGACGATGGCGTCAGTGGTGCCACCGTAACGGGAAATCACATTGAGAGCGGAGGTAGTGGTTGGAGCATTCTTCTGCATGGCGGTTCCAACCTCACAGTTAAAGACAATATAGTGAACCTAACCTCTTCCACGGGTCAACAGCACGGTGTCCTCATGCAGAGTGATGGACCTCCGATGACAAATGACGCCATCAGTAACAATACGTTCTACGCTAGTGGTGCCAATGGCGGTGCATACACCGACTATTCTGGCCCGAGCACTAACATTCCGCAAACAATCACGGATAACACCTATTCGGGCGTTTCCCCCGGGAACTTCGACAGCAACCCCATCAATCAAACTATTCAATATGTTGATCCAGATGCAGGGAATTATTCGTTGGTCGGATCGACCGGTCAAAACTAGCTGGCTGGGTCAACTTTACTGCTCAGGCGAGATTACTTGAGTTGGCCTAGAATGCAGTTTGACTGGTGATCATGGAACTGCGCTTGCCGACCGGAAAAATAAAACGAGCCGTTTCCCGAATCGCTGATCGAATAGCGAGATCGTGCTGCGCCCCTAGCTGGCTTGCGCCCAGACAAACTCGAACAAGCGCTGGCCGCATGCTATGCTCCAGGCGCCGGGATCGGCTGGCACTGTGACGCTCCCGCATTTGGACCAACAGTTTTAGGCATCTCCTTTGGCAGCGACGAGGTCGCAGTCTGAATCGCGGCGCCTGATCCGGTGGCTTCAGATGAATCGCCTAGGCAATAATGCACGCAATCTCTGCTGCTGACTCACTTTTGCCGGGTCGTTAGCCCCGGTTCTTTATCGGACAGCCAATCCCAGCATGAGGCTTCTGGCTATCCAATGGGCACAATGCTTTTAGCGGGTGGTCACCGCTTGGACCGTTTGAATACTCCTTCAGGAATACCCGTCACGAGCTCCCCCATGGGGCTTACCAGCCTTTCCAGGCATTCCAGGATTTCCGGGCAAAAAATGGCAATACACTGGACCCAGAGCAAAGTAGCGACGATCGGCATGACTGCGGCCGTAGTCACTATCGCCCTGATAGCCTTTCTGGTTTTCGGCGTTCGAGGGTATACGAGCGACTCCAGAGACTGGATGGAGAGGCGTCTGATGGTCTACAACGAACTTCAGGCCACTCTCGAAGAATTCAGAGCGGCTGAAAGTTGGCAGCAGACTTACATTATAAGCGGCAATCCTGGTGATTTACGAGAGTTTAAGGAGGCTTCGCAGCGGACCGTCAATCGCTTGTTTTCGTTGCGCAATGCCAATGACGCCGACCCCTGGTACACAGAGAGATTCCGCAAGCTCGAGGACCAGATCAAAGTTACCCTTGAACAGTTGCGCACCATTGCTGATGTGCGTAAAGAAAAAGGTGCTTCACCACGAGATCTTTTGCTGACGACCAGAGAAGCTCGAGAGAGCAGGGCGATCGGCAAAGAGATCATCGACGCCGAAAATGAGGAAATGAAGCGGTTGCAGTACAAAGTTGATGCGATGAGCGGAATTTTCTCGATTGTCCGCATATTTTCTTGCTTTGCGCTTGGTGTATTGGCTTTTACTATCGCGGCCATTTCTCGCATGCGCTCTCCCAAATTGGAATATCTAGAGACTCGCAACATCGAGTTGGAAAAAGAGGTGTCGTCTTTAAGTTCGCAACTCGAGCGTCTCGCCCATCTTGATTATTTAACTGATGTCTTGAATACCAAAGGACTGGAGAATGCGATTGGGGTCGAGCAAAATAGGCTGTCTCGGACTGGCGGCCAATTGATCTGCGCTCTGATCAATTGCGACAATTTTAGACGTATTGCAGATACACGCGGGCACAACGTCGGTGATATCGTGCTCAAAGAGATGGCTGCGCGAATCAGTCTTAATTTGCGACCCTCAGACAGCATTGCTCGAGTCGGTGGCGACGAATTTCTGGTGCTTTTGACTGACACTCAGTTAGCTTATGCCATGCGCGTTGCCGAGCGCATTCGCAAAGCGATTGCCGATTCACCTGTTCATACCGCGCCCGACCCGCTCAACATCACTTGCAGTATGGGCATCGCTACCGTGCCCAACAGAGTGGTGACAGTCGATGATCTGATTCATATCACGCGCTCTGCTCTCAAGCGCGCCAAAGTCGGCGGCAAGAATCGCGTCGCCTTGGCCCGGGACAGTGGTAGCGTCGCCAGTGCCAGTCGCGATATTGTCGATATGCTCAGCGATGGATCGGCATTCCGCGCCGTCTATCAACCGATTATGGATCTTTCAACCGATCGCATCAGTGGATATGAAATGTATTCTCGCGGACCGGACGGTGCCTTTGAGAGCCCTGCCGAATTCTTCAGAGTCTGCGTAGAAAACGACATGCTTACGAGCGTCGACCTTCTTTGTCTGAAACATTGCATCAATGTCACGACATCGATCAAAAAAAATCTGCGCTTTCACATTAATCTCTTTCCTTCCACTATTTTGGACACTCCAGTTGACGAGCTTATCTCGATGTTTCCTGTCGATCGGTCGGGCAAAGTCTACTGTATCGAAATCAGCGAGCAGCAATTTGTCGGTGATCCGGTCATTCTCCGTGACAAGATCAATGTGTTAAAAACTGCTGGTATTCTTGTAGCAATCGATGACATCGGCTTCGGGCGCAGCTCGCTTGAGTGTTTGATTCTGCTCGAGCCTGATGTTGTGAAAGTCGACAGGAAGTACGTTTCCGGTGTCGCCAAAGATCAAGCAAAAGCGAGATTGTTGCGGCGCGTAGTGAATGTGGCTAAATCTTTAGGTGCGGAAATCGTCGCTGAGGGCATTGAAGAAGATGCCGATTTACCGGTGCTTCGGGAAATTGGCATTCACTATGGACAGGGTTATTTCTGGGGCGAATTACTTGAAGTATTGCCTGAAGACGTGATGCCCAGGCAATTGATCCAGCAACCGGAGAGAAGGTAGAGCGATGACTCAGCCCGCGGTTGTGCCAGTCGTCGAGCGCGTGCCGATCGAGCATGCGCTCTCCGCAGGTTGGTCCGGTACCAAGCAGAAATTTCTTTTGATGGTGGGAGTGATGCTAATCGCCGGAATTTTTGCCGGTGTTCCGACCCTGGCCTTTCTCCGGTCAGGCTCTATGCTAACGCTCTATATAGGCCCCCAGGGAAGGCAGACGCATGAATGCACCGGCCGGTGGTCTTAAGCGGGAGGCGGCCTCCCGGCTTGAGGCGCTGAAGCAGATCGAGCGGAAGCTGCTGTGGCTCTCGGCGTGGATGGTGCATCACGCGAATAATGTGCGGCCGAACCGGGATGGTTTGAAGGTGGGCGGGCACCAGGCGAGTTGCGCTTCGGTGATTTCCATTTTGACCGCGCTGTATTTCGAAAAGCTGCGTCCGCAGGATCGGGTTGCGGTCAAACCGCATGCGAGCCCGGTGTTTCACGCGGCGAATTATCTGTTCGGGCGGCAGACCGTCGAGAAGATGGCCGGGTTGCGCCAGTTCGGTGGGGCGCAGGCCTATCCGAGCCGGGTGAAGGATGGTTCGGAGGTGGATTTCTCCACGGGATCCGTTGGGCTTGGCGTTGCGATTACCAGTTTTGCCAGCCTGATACAGGATTATGTGCGATTGCGCGGACTGGCGGATGAGACGCATCCGGCG
>CAJCHQ010000327.1 GCA_903970295.1 Bryobacterales bacterium | reverse complement strand
GGTTTCCGGCGCGACCGCCTGTGGAGCGACCTGTCGTCGGCCCGCGTCTACCTGCACCCTTCGATGCAATCACGCAATGGCATAGCTAAAGGGCAATTGACTCTCTATTTTCGCTCGGGCGGATCTGTACCTTTGGACCTGCCCCTGCTGACCAAACCAGTCTTGGAGCAGCTTTTGTTAGCAGTCGAAGTATGGGGCAACAATTGCGAACGGACGCCCGAGCTGATCGAATTTCAAAATGGTCTGCAAAACGAAAGCCGTGGTCTGGAAAAATTCAGCTATACCCAAATGTGGGAAGAAGAGCTAAGCCGGCGTTTCAGTGCCACTTCATTCGTGCCCCTCGAGCCCGACCATCGCCTCAAAGACAAATCTATACGCATCGTTCGGCAACTGGCTTTTGGCGGGTTGTCCGCCATTTATCTCGCGCAAAGGAATGAAAAAGACATTGTCGTGATTAAAGAAGCCGTCGTGCCAGCCAGTGCCGATGAAAATTCGCGAGCCAAAGCGTCAGAACATTTCGAGCGTGAAGCACAACTTCTGATCAAATTGGATCACCCCAATATTGCCAAAGTCTACGATCACTTCACTGATAACGGCAGAAATTATCTCGTCCTGCAATACATTTCAGGGCAAGATTTGCGGCAGCTGACCAAACAGCATGGGGCTCAATCACAAGAGTTAGTGCTTATGTGGTTTCTGCGTTTAGCCTCTATTCTCGATTATTTGCACAGTCAAAATCCACCAATCATTCACCGCGATCTGACACCAGATAATATCGTCCGCCGCGAAGACAATGATGTAGTCCTGATCGATTTTGGTGCGGCCAATGAATTTGTCGGCACCGCCACCGGTACACTCGTGGGCAAACAGTCTTATATCGCGCCGGAACAACTGCGAGGCAAAGCGACTACATCCAGTGACATCTATGCATTGGGTGGGACCGTTCACTTCCTCCTCACCGGAAAAGATCCAGAAGCCCTCTCAGCCTCGCATCCCAGAGAACTAGTTGCGACTATCTCAGAAGAATTAGACGCATTGGTAGCACGGTGCACACAAATGGAAGAATCAGATAGGCCGTCCTCGCCAGCGGAATTATGCCAATTGATCGAAGATCTAATTACCAAACTCGATCCTTTACCGATGATTAGCAGCGATGCAACCGCAGCCAGCACGGGGAGTCAAGCATGAACGGAGAGAAGAAATTCGAGCTGACCGCAAATGAATCGGCGCTTCTGCAACAGATCAGCAAACCCAGCGCGCCAACCAGTCAGGCTGACGAAATATTGATCGAATATCGCCCCTATGCGGCTTTGCAAAAATGGGTTCAATACAGATTTTCGGCCTGGAGTACTTTTAAAGCCTGGTTTGCCATGTCTTTAGTGGTTGTCTTCTTTGGCTTCGGCGGGCCGGGAATGGTGCTTAATGGGATCACGCTTATGTTGAAAGGGGCAGAGGTCCAAGAAAGGGCGGCTGGTTTGGGCGCCACCGCAACGGCCAGCCAGTATATAGTCGTCGAATTTCTCCTCGGTCTGCTTACGGTCGCAGCGGCCGCTGGTGCCGCTATTTACGCAGCCACTCCCAGTCATTTGCGCTTGAACTATTCAGGTGTGCAGTTGGAATGGCATCGCTTCAATCTCAATCGTAAGAAATTTCTGCCCTGGGCCCAAATGGAAAGAATCGAAATGTTCTATCCAGAGGGAAAAACAGCACAACAGGACACTCTCCTCAAATTCAAGTCGGTCAAAGACTCACTGTCCTTGACATTGAAATTGGGAGCGATCTCGACGATTGAGGACAGAGCCAAGCTGCAGGAAGGTATCGACAAATGGGCCGGCAACCTCGGACGTGATCCGCATTTGCTTGAAGTGCTCAAGCCGGCGGTCGATCACAGCTATACAGAGTTATGGATGCAAGCTCTCTCGGCGCCGCCCAAACGCGAGCGCTTGACGCCTCTGGCTGCCGCTGCCCAATTGCACGATGGACAATTCACGATCATCGATCAGCTCGGTGTCGGCGGTCAAGGCACGGCTTATTTAACACTTAATCACGTAGACAATTCCGAAGTTGTGCTCAAAGAATTTATTCTCCCTGTCTATGTCGATGTCAACGTTCGCCGCCAGGCACTTGAGCGCATGCAAAACGAAGCGGCGATGCTGCGCCGTCTGGACAATCCGCGCATTGTCAGATTGCTCGATTTCTTCATCGAAGATCACCGGGGCTATTTGGTACTGGAACGCATCGACGGCTATTCGTTGCGCAAAATTATCGACGATGATGGCATCATGACAGAGGCACGCGTGCGCGAATTGGCACTGCAGATGTGCCAGATGCTGAAATATCTGCATTCGCTGACACCACCAGTAGTTCATCGCGATTTCACTCCCGACAATCTAATCTGGGGCAGTGATGGTGTTCTCAAATTAGTCGACTTCAATGTCGCTCAGCAAACTGAATCGACAGCGACAGGAACAGTGGTAGGCAAGCATTGCTATCTGCCGCCTGAACAGTTTCGCGGAAAGCCCATCCCACAAAGCGACATTTATGCCATGGGTGCTACACTCTATTTTCTGCTTACAGGTGAGGATCCGGAGCCGATCACATCTTCGAATGTGATACTGAAACGCCCAGAAATCTCAGCTGAGTTGAATGCGATCATCGCTAAAGCAACGGCTTTAGACGCGACCAAACGTTGCTTGAATGCCGAAGAAATTGAGGCATGTCTTTTATCGACAGCGCATGATGCGTCGTCAGCGCATGATGCGTCGTCAGGGCATGATTCGTCGTCAGGGCATGATGCGTCGTCAGGGCATGATGCGTCGTCTTCTTCATCACCGTCGAATACCGAGAGGGATGAAAAAGAGAAGACACATTCCGTGTAGAAAGCGAGTTATTCGACCACAATTTCGGACACCTGAAGACTGTGGCTATCCTCGCCGACGAGAAAGTGGTCCTACTAATCCAAATAACTGTAAAGCCAAATATTAAGATTACATTAACCCCGAAATGCCTGTCCTTCAAGGGTTTGCGATTTGAGAAAAGCCGGAAACAGCCTGTTTACAAATCTTTATGAAGCTATCGATCGTCGCCGGCCGAGGCACCCACCACACGGCCAGACTCGTCCGAAATCTGCGACAAAATCTGACGACGGTCGGCACTCGCGGGCTCAGCCGCCGGACTGCGAAACAACTTGCTGGCCCACTGTTGCAAATCATCCATATAAGTAAATACGACGGGCACCACAATTAGTGTCAGAAGCGTAGACATAAATAATCCACCGACAACAGCAATCGCCATGGGGGCACGAGCTTCCGCCCCGGCTCCGAGCGCGAAAGCGATCGGTAACATGCCAGCAATCATGGCTGTTGTCGTCATCAAAATCGGACGCATGCGTGTACGACCGGAATTGAGAATCGCTTCGCTCCGAGACATCCCTTTTTCCATCGCGACAAGACAATATTCGACAAGCAGAATGGCATTTTTTGTCACCAATCCCATGAGCATGACGATACCAATCAACGCGTACATATCTATCGGCTTGTTAGCGAGAAGCA
>CAJCHQ010000326.1 GCA_903970295.1 Bryobacterales bacterium | reverse complement strand
GAATGTCTGACGGGGTCTTTTCGTATTAATGTCAGAAAAGAATTGAGTATTACTGACTAGTCAGGGACTCAGCTATAACTCAAAATTTTACCGATATCGGCGAATTTGCTCAGCGAAAATGCCAGCGGTGTTTTATGTAATGAAAATCTGACAGCCTGGAAACCATTCAGTGGCGGCTATTTCCGGCTTTACTACTTCAGTATCCGTTCATTTTTCGTTGTTCAAAATCTGTCCGGCCTGGACTAACTCTCTCTTCTGGGCGGCGGACACGGCTGGGTATTTCAGACCCAACTCTCGGAGCGATTCGTAAATTATATGGGCGACAGCCAGGCGTGTGAATGGTTTATTATCAGCAGGAATCACATACCATGGCGCCCATTTTGTGCTTGTATGGCTGAAGCAATCTTCGTAGGCTTTTACGTAATCATCCCAATAGGTTCGTTCCTTTGCGTCGCTGGCTGAAAATTTCCAATTTTTATCCGGTCGTTCGATCCGGTTGAGAAAACGACGTTTTTGTTCTTGCTTCGAGACGTTCAAAAAGAACTTTAGAATCAATGTGCCGTTGTTCGACAGATACTTTTCAAAATTGTTGATTTCTTCGAATCGGCGCTTCCAAATGTTTTTATCGACAGAACTTGGTGGCAAGTTCTGAGCTCGCAAGATTTCAGGATGCACACGAGCAATCAATACTTCCTCATAATACGAGCGATTGAAAATGCCTATGTCTCCCCGCTCAGGAAGAACCCGGTTGCAACGCCACAAATAGTCGTGCGCTAATTCTTCGGTACTTGGAGCTTTAAAACTAGATACCTGGCAGCCTTGTGGGTTGATCCCAGACATAACGTGTTTAATGGTGCCGTCTTTACCTGCGGCGTCCATCGCCTGCAAAATGATCAAGACCGAATGCTTCTTTTCAGCGTACAATTTGTCCTGGTAGTCAGCCAGTAGTTCAACCCCTTTTTGCAGTAAGGCTTTGGCTTCGTCATTGCTCAAATCGTGGATCGAGTAACTCGGGTCGAAGTCTTTTTTTAGCGACACCTTTGTATTGCGAGGTACGATGAACTGTTTGACCACCTTGCTCATTCTGTTTTGAATATTCAATTTCTTGCTCCTGGAGTGATCAGCTTTAATTTCCCGGTGCCACTGATGCGAAAATCAAGACGGTTGAATCTGGTTTGATGCGTTGAAATTACTCGATTTCCGAGAGGATTGAGGAACTCGAAGCGATTGTACCCTGGATCGGAATTCCGGACAAAACTCTATATCCTCTTTTGCCAGGCCCCTGGCAACACGCATCACTGCCAGTGAAGTGTAGAATGAAGAGCCATCGACGTAATCTGTCGCCACCCTAATGGAGAGAAATGCAAATTCGAACATCACTTTCTATTGCTGCTATCGCGTTATTGGTTTCGGTTGGCTCTGCGGTGGCAACAACTGCTGACGAAACCGCGGCGGTAGCGGCTGCGCAAAAATGGCTGGGCACAGTCGACAAGGGTGAATACAACACGGCTTGGGAAAGCGGAGCTACTTTCTTGAAAGATAATGTTGGCGAGGCGCGCTTCGCTCAGCAACTGACAAATGTTCGCAAACCGATGGGTGATGTCATTTCGCGCAAAGTGGAAAGCAAGAAGTTCTCAACCAGCGCTCCCGGCGCACCGGATGGAAAATACGTCATGATCCAATTTAAAACATCGTTCGCACACAAGAAAAGCGCTATCGAAACAATTACTCCTTCTTTGGAAAAAGACGGAGTCTGGAAAGTGACGGGTTACTTCATAAAATAATTTCGCTGGAGCAGGTGATGCCACTACTATTGGTGCGCAGTCGATGCCCTATAATCAAAATGCCGGCACCAGCAGATCGGCGCCTTTTGCTTATTGAGGCACGAGGTTCGTCATACCGTGTGCGAGCAAGAAGGCTCTAAAATCTTGACGCAGATCTTTGCCATTGAGAAAGTCTATTGGCTGATACGGCTTAATCAGATTCATAAATGCATACGCCTGCACGGAACCCGTAGGCTGCCCAGACTCATCGAAGAATTGGACTGAACTTTCGCGTTTGGTCAAACCTGCTTCCACGTAGCTGATACGTTGAATTTCTTCTTGCTGCCAAACCTGGCGAATGACGTTGTCTGGGCTGGAAACCCTTACCGTGTAGGCACGATATCGCACGGTGAAAGACTTGGGCAACATTTGCAGGACTTCTTTCTGCTGGATCACGCAGTAATCGTAGTAGTTGCCGCCTGGATTCTGCTCCATATTCGGTTCGAGATGGTAATTCCAGCATCCGCCAAATTTATCTTTTTGCATGCCCCATCCCTCATCCACGGGCGCCGTGATTGTTTTTCGGGCTTCTGGTGGATAAATGGTCGTTTCCACCTGGCGGTGCCACATGCCCGGCATCCACGCTGGAATCAGATACCAGACGCCGATCGCCTGGACCTGGGGCAAGCTGGATGCATTAAATGAAGCTCCCGCCCGAAGTGGCGCTGACATAGCAGGCAAGGTCGCGCTGTGCTCGATTTCTGCGTTCAACATTTCAGCCCTGCCGGCATCGCCTGACGACAGAGAAAAAGACAAAACCAGGAGCAGAGCTACGATTCGTCCGTGGTTAAAAGCTCTCATACGGCTGTGCTGAAACTCCGGATACCTGGCAACTTGCTGAAATTGGCTATTCCATCCCAGAAATAGTCCGCAGTCTATTTGAGCATGATACTGCAAGTGATGATTGTACTGGGCTCGCGCGATTTTGACGTTTTCCTTACGCCTTGCGGTTCTAGATTAGCAACACGAGCTGACTGAACTTTCTGGTTAGCCAAACGAAATTTATGCGAGGGAAAAACGATGAAGATTATCAATTTATTAGCGGTAGCCGCTCTCACCGTATTCACAGTCACTTCAGCTGCACAAGCCGCATCTAAGCCTAGTGAAAATACAGTGTTGGGGATGAGACCGATTCAGGTAACGATCGTCGAGCCGGTAGTTTTACAAGGCGAAGTGGAAAGGCACATGCAATCGAATTCTGAAGGCAGAAACACTCCTGAATTTGGCTTTGCTCATCCCCGCGCCTCACTTCACCATGACTTGAATCGGTTCCAAACCACGGTTCCGGCAAAAGCTCTCTATTAATGTGTCCCCTATCCTCACTCGAAAGACATCCACGTGAATGCGGAAGGACTGACTAGTTATGCTCAACGACTTTAAACAACCTATTTCGATGAGCTTAGCTCCTCCGGACCGCAATTTCGCACTGATTGACTGCGCTCCCCAGCAACATATGCGGGAAGGGACGATGATCGAATCTGCCTGCCTGTTGAATAATCGTGTCATAGTTTATTACTTTCATCAGCGTTTCGAGGTCGATATCTTCCCGCATGGTCAGCGCGATATTCAGCCCGACGAAGGCATTCACGAACAAACTTGCGTGCGTTTCGGTTTGAAAAATGCCGGTGATAGAGGTCTGGCGTTGTGGAAATTAACGAACGGCCGCTGGGTCAATCAAGGTTATTCGCGACTAAGAAGTTCATGTCGAGGTTTTTAAAAATGTGAAATATGAATAGGTACGTGCAGCGCCGAGAGAAGTTTTGGGATAACATCTTGGACCACAACGGAGTTACCATGACTGCGCCTCATTCCACAGCCCTTGCCCCGTTTCATTTGGCTTTTCCGGTCGACAGTCTGGAGGAGACTCGCAAATTCTATGGCGTTACTCTCGGGTGCGCGGAGGGTCGAAGTTCGAGTGAGTGGGTGGACTTCGATTTCTTCGGACATCAGCTTGTCGCTCACTTAGTCGCCAAGGCTCCTGGTCGCGCCGGTGCCAATGAGGTCGACGGAGATCATGTGCCCGTTCCTCATTTCGGAATCGTCCTTTCGATGGAAAACTGGCAAGCGCTGGCAGATAAGCTGACCGCGGCTGAAACCAAATTTGTGATTGAACCGCACATTCGTTTCAAAGGCGAGCCCGGAGAGCAGGCGACGATGTTTTTTCTCGATCCGAGCGGCAATGCTCTCGAATTTAAAGCGTTTCAGGATATCAGTCAACTCTTTGCCAAGTGAGGTCGAATAGTGGCAAAACATCTATGTAACGATCTAGATACGGATTGCGGTGAAGACACCAGCAATTGCTACTATCTTCACGTCAAGTGGTAATCGGAATATCACCATGGGTCTGTTTATAGGTCTACTTTTTATCGCTGCCGTTGTTGCGGGGCTGACAATGGTGATCATAGCGGCCGTTGAAATGTCGTAGGCATTCAGTCGCGGTTCCAAAGCGGCTGCCTGTAGTCGTTTCCGGGCTTTTTTGCGGGTCGATGCTAGCCCTGCTTTCTGTCTTATTGACAAGTCCGCTCAGCTCAAGCTGGTCTGTAGCCTGCTGCGATATGAGCTATCATGCGGTCCACGTATTGAACTAATCAAAAGGTAGGACATAACATGAACAAAACAATATTAGCTGCCATCGCAGTTTTGGCTTTCGGAACCGGTGCTTTCGCTGACGAAAGTACATCAGTTGATTCCACGACAAACGCTGCCGGTACCTCGACTACGGCAGCCCACCACTCGACCCACGCAACTGCCGACGGCGGCGTCGCTTCCCATCACTCGAAAACGACAGTCGATAAAGATGCCGCAACTGGCGCCACAGCCATTCACCATTCCTCGACGAAAGTCAAAGAAGGCGGACTCGGTGGCGACGCAGCGAGCCATTCAGAAAGCACGACTGTCTCGCACTGAGCACGACCGTCTTGCACTGAGCACGACCGTCTCGCACTGAGCACGACCGTCTTGCAC
>CAJCHQ010000325.1 GCA_903970295.1 Bryobacterales bacterium | reverse complement strand
AATCGGACATGCTGCCCACCACACTCACTTCATAGAGCTTAAGGACATGCCTGGAAGGGTGCGTCAGTTTCTGGGCCAGCTCGCCATCGTTTGTCAGTATGAGTAGACCTTCAGAGTCCATATCCAATCGTCCGACTGGATTGAGATGCTTCAAGGTCGGGGGCAAAAGGTCGATTACGCTCTGGCGTCCTTTTTCATCATCGCAAGTCGTGACAATTCCCGCCGGCTTGTGCAAGGCGATATATTCCAACTTACGTTCTCCAACCGATTTGCCGTCTATCTCCAATTTGTCTTTGCCCAGGTCGACCAGACAATTAAAGTCAGTGGTCTTGCGTCCGTTGACCCGCACGCGACCTGATTTGATCAATTCATCGGCGTTGCGACGCGAACACAATCCACTGGCGGCGACGGCGCGATTGAGGCGATAGAGTTTGGATTCTGTCACCACAGGTGGTATCGTCTTCAGCCTGAAGTCATCGATTCGACATCGTCAACCAGGACCTGAGTGCTTTGTCCGGCCAATTCTTGCAGCTTGCTCGAGATTTGTTCTTTCGTGCCCTGTACTGTGTCGGAAGCTTTTTTGATGACGTCGCCGCTTCTCGATTGCATTTCACCGATCGCTTTATCGCTTTTCTTTTTCAGATCCGAAAGCTGATCGCTCGCTTGCTTGTAGAGATCTTCAGAGCCGTCGGCCAATTGTCGGCGCAGGTCGGCACCCGATTTCGGCGCCGAGAGCATGCCGAACAAGAAACCCATGATCCCGCCCACTATCAATCCTTCGAAAAATCTTCCGCTTGAGTCCGCCATTTGTTCACCTCGGGCCTACGTTAATATGTCTTGCTTCCTGTCTACTACTTTCTACCACCGGGTCATGATGATCGGCTGCATGATGCCCATGATCTTTGCCTTCCAAGTAAGCTTTTACACCGGCCCACAATCCGGCACCCATAACCGAAGATGATTTTTTCGCCGTGCCTGCAGCTTTTGATAAAGAGCCAGTCACGTCTTCAACCTTGGTGCCGACCTCAGCCACTCGCTGCTGGGTGATTTGTTTCAGTTCGCCGACCCCGACTATTACTTTTTGCACTTCTTTCAAAGTCGGTCCCAGCTCCGTTTCGAGCGTATCGGCCAGCTTTTCGTAAGCATTGAGTGTACGCGTGATCTGGGGCAGTAAGGTAGAAGCTGCTGCCAGCAGAGCGAATAGAGCCAGGGCCAGAAAAATTAGTGCCCCGACGGCTATATCATTGAGAATATTAGCCTGTTCCAAAAGATCTCCCTCTTTGGTGAAGGTGCGGCGCGCATCAAGTGCGCCTGCAGTAAGGACTGCTCTTTATCTGTGCTGGAATGGCAGTACGGAAGAGCCGCCTAATTCGAGCTCTTCGCGTTTTTTTGCCGCCGCCAGTTTGCCTGCTGCCACCGCCCGTTTCAGACGCATGGTTTGTTCTTCCACCACTAGTTGGCAGTAGTTGAGCGCTGACGCGTAGAGATCAAGTGAATCGTCTACGAGTTCGCTCAGTCGATCGGGCATGTCGTTAGCAGTTGCCTTGATCGCGCCGCGCACTTCACTGCCCGGTTTGGGTGCGGTTAAAAAAGCCAAGGTCGCGCCGCCGACAACACCAATAAACAGCCCCAGCAGCCAGGAACCTGTGCCAGAACCAGAGTGCTCTTCTTCGATGTGGTATTTACCCATGCTCAGTCTCCCCGACTATCGTAACCTGCAAATTGGTTGCTTGAGCGGGCGTGGTTGCCTCGCTTGCGAACCGCGGTTGGTCAGACCGCCTTATCATAGTGGAGTATAACACCATTGCAAGTAATTCAAGGCTGCGTCAGCCCCAGTCCGGGTTATCGGTCTCTATTGCAGGCCGATGCGAAGACCTATTTATGAGGGGCCGGAGTCTTGACCATGGCTGCGAATCTAAGCGAAAGTACGTCGCATAGATGTTCGGCAATTGCCCGCTTCGGCTGTCTGGGCAAGTTTTCGCGCGTGCCATCGGCACTGAGAATAACCACCGCATTATCGTCCGAGCCAAAGCCTATATCCGGCACTGTGATGTCGTTGCCGACGATCAAATCCAGATTTTTTCGCTTCAATTTTTGGGCAGCATTGCTGAGAAGCTCTTCGGATTCGGCGGCGAAACCGATAATCACCTGGTCTTTTCGTTTGACTCGCCCGAGCAGATCGAGGATGTCCGGATTCTTGGTCAACTCCAGTTGGATATCGTCGGAATCGGTCTTTTTGATTTTTTGCGAGGACACTGCCAGTGGTCTGAAATCAGCCACAGCCGCAGTCATAACCAGGGCATTGCAACCGTCGAATTCGCCTTCCACCGTTTCTTGCATTTCGAAAGCAGTCTCGACCAGAATCACAGGATAGGCTCTTTCCACTTCGACGGTCGAGATCAATGTCACGTCGGCGCCGCGCGAATATGCGGCATCAGCCATGGCAATGCCCATTTTGCCGGACGAGCGGTTGCCAATGAAGCGCACCGGATCGATCGGTTCTCTGGTGCCACCGGCTGTGACAATGATGTGCTTGCCGGCCAGTGTGTTGTGAATCATCAGTTTGGCTGCGACTGAAGCGACGATCGATTCGACTCCGGCCATCTTGCCTGAACCCCAGTCCCCGCAGGCGACTTCGCCGTACTCGGCTGCGATTATTTCGTAACGAAAACGATTTTGCAAAATCTCGAGATTACGCTGGGTGGCAGGATGCTCGAGCATGCGCGGATTCATTGCTGGTGCCAGCATTACTTTCGCTTGAGAAGCGAGAACCATGGTCGTCAAAAGGTCATCGCACAGACCATGGGCTAATTTGGCAATGATGTCAGCCGTGGCCGGCGCAATCAAAATCAAATCCGCCTTTTTGGCTAAATCGATGTGTTCGGGGCGCCACTGCGCATTTGGCCCGTATTGCTCGCAATGAGCCGGGTTGCGCGTAATCGTTTGTAAACTGAGCGGGGTGATGAATTCTTTGGCATTCGGAGTTAAAACCGCGTGCACATCGGCTCCTGCTCGACGTAAGGCAGATGCGATATCGCATGCCTTGTAAGCGGCTATGCCGCCGGATATGCCGAGCAAGACTGTTTTCTCTTGCATCGGATTGAAATTCTCGAAGTTCTCTTCGGCTTCTTGCTTTCTCGACCGTTTCATTTGCTTGCCTCAACCTCAGGGGATTTTCCCTATGTATTATTATGATTCGGCCGAAGCAAGTTCGCCAGACGCTTGATTTCTATGCTGCCATTTAAAACGCCCTTTGCAAGTCTGGTCGGTCGGGCGATTATTAGCTGAAGAGCCGCGACCGCGCTTGCTTTTGACATAGTGGAGAGTTTTCGTGGAAAAGTTCTACATAACGACTGCAATAGATTACGTTAATGCGTCCCCGCATATCGGTCATGCCTACGAGAAGATAGCGGCCGATATTGTCGCCCGTCACAATCGCATTCGCGGGCGGGAAGTATTCTTTCTTACAGGCGTCGACGAGCATGGTTCGAAGGTGCAAAAGTCGGCCGAGGCAGCTGGCAAAACTCCCCAGGCTTTTTGCGATGAGATGGCCGAGAAATTTTTGAACGCCTGGAAGGCGCTCGATCTATCCTTCGACTATTTCATCCGCACGAGCGAAGAACGGCATGCCCGCGTCACTCAAGAAATATTTCGCCGGGCGAAAGACAAAGGCGACATAT
>CAJCHQ010000324.1 GCA_903970295.1 Bryobacterales bacterium | reverse complement strand
TTTATACATGCCGTATTCTTCCTGCTGAAGCAAAACTTCTCGAGGTTGGAATCGAGCACTCCGAGATGCTTTCACCAGTCGATTCAGAACTTCAACCCGGTCAAATATTTCGCAAGCGCAATGCAAAGTCATCCCCGCCAGATCGCTGGGCAATGATTCCATCCCGGATAGCTGGTCAATGGAAGTTGGTACGAAAGTTCAACGTCTCGACAGTCGATCTCAAAACAGGCAAGCGCGTCAGCGAGCCGGCTGACAGGCAAGGGAACTCCTTTACTTACGGCAATTCAGTCACTTATATCGGCTACCAGACTGACGGCGACGATAGGGTTTGGACGTCAGCCGATGTTGAAAGCAGGCTTCCGCACTCCAACGGCACCTACCTCGTGCCGCAACGATGGGAGCTCAGGATGCTAAACGACCATGCCTTCAACTCATTAAAAAGAGGTGTCAGCCTGACTGTGCACCCGCAAAGTAATCAAATCCTGGACGCGAAGCAACTCGAGACGCTCGCGACATTTGAGATGACCGCTCCCGATACGCTGTTGCAAAAGTATTCGACTAAATGGTTCGACACCAACGGCGAAGCCTTTAAGCTGACCGAAGGTCAGACTGAAATGCGAAAGACTGGTGAATTCCAGCCCGTGAATGATCTGAATGGAATTGATGTTAGGTCGTCATTCAAACAATTTCTAAAGGCTAGAAAACGTTCTGCTCCCGAGCAGTGAGGAAATTCCCATACCTGACCGGTCATGACTCCTGGACAATGAGCCGCTTGGCAACTACGATGCTTGACGGTGACCCATCTTGTTCCAGCAAGTCTTGGAGTTCGGCGTTATCTTCAGACCAGAATTACCTAATACAACAGTTAAACCGAGCGACGGCTCTCCGATCAACAGCGATCAGAGCGGTTTGGGCGGCAAGTTATTGTCCGCGCCAGCAAAGTCCGAATTAGCAGCATTTCGGCCACTAGATACCACTCCGCCTCACGATCCGCCTGAGCCGGAAAGAAAGCCCCGGCAGCCCGCTCATAAGGGTGCGGTAAGCAGACACCACGATGCGTCTCATAGTCGACCGCGTCATGCAACGAGCGACTTAGCACCTGCTCACGATCATAAGACGGTATCAAAAAAAGACTCGACTAACAACACTGAAGCGAAGCCAGGGATAAAAGCTACTGAGACCTCACTGGTTGGTCCAACCGCACTTTTGCCATCGATAAGAGGTTTTGCCAGCGCACTTAGCGCTTATTGGAGTAACATTTCCAGAGCCAAAGATCACCACGAGTACTTCACGAAATTTCCGCCAGTTTATGCGGGAATGGATGATCCACGTCCAACACCACCACCAACGCAATACGCTCCTGACTCTATCAAAAGTACTGGAAGAATGCCGTCCCTGAACGATTTATATGCAGCCGCAAAAGATTTGAACCGCATCGCAACACATGACCGAACGAAACCTGATTTTCAGCCACTCGATTTAAGCGAAGCAGATTTCAAAAAACGCTATGCCGAAGAAAGTGTCTACGTCGGCAAAGACTACGACATGAACAAAGACAATATGGCGAATCTCGTCAAACGGGTCTATGCCTTTGAGGACGGTGGATGGGGAACCTATTACACCCTTTCCAGCATGCCACAAGCGATTATGAATGACGATCAAAAAAATGCAAGGATGAAATTTCACCCATCGTCATCTGCAATCGGTTACAACCAGCTCCTGATAAAAGACACCGTCAGTGATATCACTCAGCATGGCAGTGCAATAGCGCAACGGTTGAACGAGTTAGCTGCAGAACAACCTGCGAGAGCACAGATCCTTCATCAGAAAGCACAGCTCGTGCAGGAATTGCAGGACACGCTGACACATAAAAGCAATCCTGATGCTCCAATTCCAAAAGACAGGCATAAGAGATATTACGCGCCTTCGAGCAAAGTCGAACAGGCGATTCAGGCATTGAACCTTGATGGAGACATTGGACCCGTAATTCAAAGCCAGGAATTAAACAACCTTCTCAAGTTCGCTAGAGATAATAAGTTTGGTGCATACTTAAATACACGAACCGCATTGGAAACCAGTCATGCCGCGGAGTACGACAAACTCACGCCAGACAAAAAAGAAGCAGCAGTGAATCAAATTCTTGGAATGGTCAAGTCGGCCGATGCGGATCCGTCAAAACCAGAAACCCTAGCAGCCTTTGTCAACACAAGAGAAAGTC
>CAJCHQ010000323.1 GCA_903970295.1 Bryobacterales bacterium | reverse complement strand
CATCGCCCTGGGCGGCAGCCTGCTCGAATAGGCGAATAGCCTTTTGCATATCTCTTGGACCACCATGACCAAGCAAGCACATAGTGGCCAGATTATACTGACCCTGAGCCGAACCCTGATCGGCCGCGCATTGATACCAATAGCGAGCTGAAACGGCATCTGGCGCGCCCGCCTCTCCCTTTAAAAACAGATAAGCCATTTTCAGTTGAGCCGAAACCTGACCAGACTCGGCCTCTCGCTTGGCTTCTTCCAATTTCTTGCCGGCATCCACTAATCACCCTCCGTCTTAACCTCATTGTATGTTGTTACTATAAATATAAGAATTTCTGGTGTGCCCTTGGATCTCGCCCCAGAAACGCGTAATCTAAGCAAGGGAGTCAACCCGGCGCAGGCCCAAGCCTGAGGGGGCGTTAATCCGCCTTTGGTGAAAAGTCAGTCGCCGAAATGAGTAATAAACGCTATGTGCGGCCTTATTGCAGTTTCTGGAAGCCTCAGTTCGCCTTACGAAGCTTTTTTCGGATTAATGAATCTCCAGCACCGCGGCCAAGACGGTGCCGGCATTCTCACGGTCGATAGCAGCCGGCCGGGCGGCTTTCAACTGCAGAAAGGCTCGGGTCTGATCGAGAACGTCTTCTCCGAACGCACTTTCAAAAATCTTCGCGGCTCAGCCGCCTTAGCCCATTCGCGGTACGCCACGATCGGTCGCGATGACCCCAATCTGCTCCAGCCTTTTCTCGATTACAACACGGGTATCGGTCTGGCTCACAATGGCAATATCGTCAATTTCTACGCCTTGCGCGATGAATACATTTTGAGCACGACGGGCAAAGTCGGTGGACCTTCGCTGGAATCTGATTCGGCCCTAATTCTGAGAATGCTCACAGACGAGCTCAAGCTCAAAGCACTGACCGCCGAGAACGTTTTTGCCGCAATCAAAGTTTGCATGGCGAGACTGGTCGGCAGTTATTCGATCATTTGCATCACCAGAGACGGTGACATTTTCGGCTTCCGCGATCCGCACGGCATTCGACCGCTGGTCATGGGCAAGAAAACCACCGATGATGGTGACGTCGTTTATTCCATCGCCAGTGAATCCGTGGCATTGCAATTTCTCGGTTACGAAGAGTTGCAAGAAATCGAAGCTGGCGGCGCTGTATTCATCAGCCACGACGGCAAGGTCACGCAAGAGATTTTGAATCAGAAATCGAAATCAGCCTGCATGTTCGAATGGGTTTATTTCGCCCGAGTAGAAACGCAATTCAACAGCACATCGGTTTACGAGGCCCGTTTTCGACTCGGTCTGATTCTCGCTCAACACATCAAAGATCTCGGGATCGAAGCCGATATCGTCGTGCCGGTGCCTGAAACCAGTCGCATCTCGGCGACAGCAATTGCCGAGGCATTGAAATTGCCCTGCCGCGAATTGTTGATCAAAAATCGCTACGTCAATCGCACCTTTATTCTCGAGGGTCAACAAACGAGACAGGAAGCGATTCGCCGCAAACTGTTCCCAATTGCGCCTGAGATTGCGGGCAAGCGTTGCTTGCTCGTCGACGACAGTATTGTGCGCGGAAATACTGCCAAACAAATTGTCAAATTGGTCAGACAAGCGGGAGCCAGCGAAGTGGTGCTCGTGTCAGCTTGCCCGAAAATCCAATATCCATGCTACTACGGCATTGATTTTCCCAACCCGGTGGAATTAATCGCGCACGAAAAAAGCGAAGCAGAGATAGCGGCTGAACTTGGTTGCGACCGCGTCGTCTTCCAAACCGTTGACGGACTGAAGAAAGCATTGCAACAAGAGTCGATCTGCACCGGCTGTTTGACCAACGAATATCCGACGGACGTCGAAAGCGGCAAAATTTTTGGCAAACAACGATTGCTCGATCGCCAGGTGCCAGCCAAACACAGCAGTTGCTAATGGAGAAGCCATCGTGACCACAGCGAAATCAAACGACCTGACGCTGTCATACGAGGGTTCGGTAAAACGAGTTTGGCAGTCAGCCGCCAAGCCAGGCCAACTCTGGTTCGAATTCACTGATGATTACTCAGTTTTCGACTGGGGCAAGATGCCAGACCAAATCGCCAACAAGGGTCGAGCCCTTGCTTTGATTGGTGCTTATTGCTTCGAAGAGCTCAGCCAGCCTGCCTTCTGGCAGTCACTGCCCGAATCCAAACACTGGCAAAAATTCGATCGCAAATCGCTGCAAGATCGCTGGGACAACAAAGTCTTCGCTGGCGAGAACGGACTTTCTAAGAAAGGCTTGCACACTCACTTTCTCGGTTTGACTGACGAGAATTGTCAGCCCCTGACCTTGCCTGAAGCAATTGATCACAGCGGCAAATTGCTCATGCAAGTGCAAGGCGCCAATGTCTACCGCCCGCAGCCCGAGCGGATCTTGCATCACAATCTTTTCTTCTATCCGCAACCAGATGGTGACGAAGAAGTACGACTGATTCCGCTCGAAATCGTTTTTCGTTTTGGCATGCCTGCGGGCAGCTCGCTCGCCGACAGACTTTCAGGCATTCCCGATTATTTGCGCAGTCTCGGATTTTCTTCCCCACCCAAAGCCAACCAGTGGTTCCCGTACCCCATCCTCGAATTCTTCACTAAACTCGAGCCCAAAGATCGATTTTTGAGCTGGCAAGAAGCGGCTGTGATGTCCGGTCTCAGCGCGGAGGGTTTTGCTGAAATGACCGAGATCGCACTCGACACGGCACTGGCTCTGCACGAGATCTTCGCCCGGCAAGGACTGGAGTTATGGGATGGAAAAGTCGAGATGGTCGAATCAGTCGCGACAAAACCACTTGTGTCACGCATTCTTCTTGCCGATAGTATCGGGCCCGACGAATTGCGCGTCATGCACAAAGGCAAGCAACTCTCCAAAGAAATGATCCGCCAGTTCTACCGCGGCTCGAATTGGGAACGCAGTTTGCAGGAAGCTCAGAGATTAGCGAAAGAGAGAGCCACACTGGACTGGAAACAGATCTGCATTGACGAACTGAAATCAAATCCAGATCAGCTCGCTGCCGATTTCAAAACTCAAGTCGATCGATTGTACGGTGTTTTAGCTAATACTCTCATGGGCCGCCAGCTTTTCTCCGATCATCCGGACATCGAACAGTATTCGGCGGCTCTCGATGCGATCATGGGCGCGAAGGCGAAATGAAATCAAAAGACTCCAAAGCAGTGCTTCTCCTTCTCGGCTCGGGCGGTCGCGAACATGCCCTGGCCTGGAAATTAGCCCAGAGTAAATCTGTCCATAAAATCTACTGTGCCCCCGGCAATGGTGGCACAGCCGGCACCGACAAGTCGGAAAATGTCGATATCGCTGTCGACGACTTCCTCGCCTTGATTGAGTTTGCCCAGAAAAATAAAGTGACTTTCACGGTGGTTGGGCCGGACAATCCACTCGCCGACGGTATCGTCGATCGGTTTCAAGCTGCCGGACTGAAGATTTTTGGGCCGACCAGAGCCGCCGCTCAACTCGAAGCGAGCAAAACCTTCGGTAAAGAATTCATGACCGCAGCCGGCATTCCCACGCCCCGTTACGCAGTCTGCACTGACTTCGAACAGGCCCTTTCGATCGTCAAAGAAAACGCCTGGGCACGAGTGATCAAAGCAGACGGATTGGCTCTGGGCAAGGGTGTTTTTGTTTGCGACAGCGAAATCGAATGTCGCAGTGCACTGGAGAAGATCTTTAAAGTCAAGGTCTTTGGTGCGGCTGGATTGACCGCCAT
>CAJCHQ010000322.1 GCA_903970295.1 Bryobacterales bacterium | reverse complement strand
CTACGAGTCGCCCTGATTCGAGAGCACCATTGATTGACCCAATGCTGAGATGATCTCCACACACATATAATCCATCCCGTATTTCGTACCGTGGGGGAATTCGCGGCCCTCTAACTGGAAACTGCTGTGGCAGTGCGTGCTTTATTCTGTATGTGCGTAAATGTCGCCATTGCTCAGTCTGCACCCCATACCAGGCTGACAGTTGCTTTTGCACTTGCCCAAGCAAAAGATCATCACTCTCGGCAGGATTACCCAGAACTGTGACAGATATCAGTGACTTGCCGGCCGGAGCATAACTCGGTGAAACAACACTGGGTACACAAAGATTGTTGATTACGCCTTCCCCGTCCCCGTTCAGAACCAACATAGGCTCAGTCAGGGGCGGCGCTTCTGCCGCGAAATAAAGACAAACCACGGCATTATCAAGGGCTTGAGTGCGTACTTCGCCTAAGAGATTTCCGAGTTGACTGGCTTCGGTTGCCACAACGATGTTTGATCCTTCAATGACTTCACCTGTGGTGAGCTCAACACTCTTCTCACCGACTTGGCGAACTCTAGTGTTCAGACGAATATTCTCGGACCCGACCGCTGAGGCTAGCTGCCGCGGGATTTCCTCCATGCCGTTCTCCGGGATACCAGTATCACCCGATGAAAACATGCGAAAGAGAAATTCGAAGTTTCTGCTCGAGGTAGCAAGCTCACCCTCGAGAAAAACACCACCGAAGAATGGACGAAAAAAGCGTTCAACCAATGAATCGGAGAAGCCAAATTTCTTCAAAGCTTCGAATGTGAAGCATTCGGGCTCGGTAGTGGCACCGCTAGCCAGCGCGAGCCTGAGCCGGGCTACTCCAAGCTTATCGGGTAATGTGCCAATTGGAGAAAACAAAGTATCTAACAGATGAGCCGGGTCTCTCAAAGGATCAGAAACACGGTGGTATCGCCCCTGGTATCTGACCAAAGCACCTGGACAAAATAGCTTGAGCTTGAGTTCTTGATATTGCAAAACTCTGCGCGCTTCTGGATACGCGGTCAAAAGGACCTGAAAACCGCGGTCGAGTCGAAAGCCGTCGACAATATCTGTTCTAATTCGGCCACCCGGCGCATCAGCGCTCTCGATGATTAGAAAAGGAATCCTTTTTTTGCGCAATTGCATTGCGCAGGCGAGTCCAGCTAAGCCAGCGCCTACTATCACTACCTGATTTTGCGCCATCTGCAATACCTCAACGAGAATCGCCGGCACGCGATCAACCATTTTATCCAACGTAATTGGATAGTACCGTCTCTCAGTGAATATCCAGTGAACTTCGAAAAATGGCTTACCTGGCGGCCAGCACTCAAACATCCACTGAATGAAAAAAAAAAGAGAAGGTTCGCTCAGCAAACTTTCTCATTTCTCGTTTAAATATGATCTAGCGTACGACCTAGTATCTATAACTTGATTTGAACATTAGCCCGTAGATGCACCACCACGCGAGTGTTAAACACACCCATATGGCAAGGAGTGATTCCAAAGATGTTACTGCAAAGCTAGCTAACATAGGCGATTCCTCTTAATCTTCCGAATAAATAGTCGATCTATTTCTCTTTGGGTTCCACCCGACTGGGGCATGCCGCGTGATACGAGCGCCACAAGCCAGACAGGCTTTGGTTAGATGATTTTGTGCAGGACGGAAGTAGTTTTGTACTGTCCAGCAAATTGTCCGTTGATGTACTGCTCAACGATGCTTTCACCGACCATCGTAGTTGGTGACACCATCCTGAAAGCGTCGTGAGTGCGCGCACTCCAACCATCATTGCGTCCAGAAAAAGAGCTTTGATGACTTGTAGTCATAACAGCGCTGTCCAGATTAACAACGGTAGCGCTTGATGGGCTCCACCCCTGCTCGCACCAGCTCTCAACCAAGTTGCCCCTGGCATCACGCGAATATTGCACCAGCGACTCAACAACTGTCCCAGGCGCTATGCTGGGAAGCGTGGAGCCAACTACTTGAGTCGACGATTGCCAGGTTCCAAGAAGGGCTTGCGCTCTGGCGTTACGTTGGGCATCAGCGGAGAGGCTGGCTTGCATCAGCGGTTGTTTCACGGGCAGAACGGTGTCGGTTTGCACTCCACCCTGCAGCATGGCAGCTTGAACAGGAACACCGACCTGCAGTGCTGCTAGTAAACTCGTTGCGACCTTTATAACCTCTTGCGCTTTCATTCCAGTAGTCTCCTCTTTCGCTTTCGTAGCACTGAAGAAGGGCGAAAAGGCATAACCGTTCCAAGATTCACGAGTGATACCTTGCGTCAATACCCGCTTTCTCAGCGGCACGAATATCCAGTCAGAACCATTTGCACCGCTCAGATGGCCCCGAGATATGCTGGCACGCAGTTTAACGAAAGCAGCCTTTTGTCACTCGACTGGGGTACCTTTTTGTTCGATTACTCGAGTTTGAATGTTGACTCTGACCGTATCGTTCGACGATCGTCCATTCACTCTAACTACGATCGGAACGCTCCATTGAGGCATAAACATCTCAGGCAGAATCAAATTTAGACTGGTTGAAGTAGCGGTTGTGACGACAGCAGGAACACCACCAACCGTGACCTCATTTTCCATCGGCTGCGGGTCAAAGCCAGAACCCATGATTTGTAGAGGTGTACCCGGAGGTCCGCTGATGATACTGATGGCGTCGACTGACGGACCAGGATGTCCGATGGCCGCGTTTTGTGGTCCATAAGGTGCGATGGGGCTTTGCATCGTCGCGCTCTGCGACCCGTTTTGTGTGCCGCTCAGCAGCGTAAGGCTCTGCCCTGATCTGCGGCTCTGAGTGAGAGAATTTCTCAAAGTCCGCAGGGCAGTAGTCGCATACGCAGCGGCTTGAGAGCCTGGGCCGATGCGGAGACAGATTTCGTATTCGCCCTTGGCTAAATCGAGCATTCCATCTTCATGTAGGCATTGCCGAGTAAATAATGAAGGTCCGGATTACTACTGTGCGTGTCGAGCTTCCGTTTCAACTCGGCAATTTCCGCCGACTCGGTAGCCGCAGCCGATTGTTGAGCCCACGCGGTTTGCGATTGACAAAAACTAACGGCGACGAACAGACAGAGAAATTTGTGCATCATTTGGAGGAACCGCACACCTATTTATGCTGCTTATGCCCAATTACAGAAAATATTTCGCGAGATCGGGTTCGGCATTTGCTTGATAAATGACGCGACAGCTCTCAGTGAAGTCAAGAGAAGAGGTCGCGCCGAACTTGATCAAAAAAAGCTACCATATATAAAAAACCAGCAGGAGAAAACAATGCTATCTCTGGAAAAGTTGAAAGAACATCACGCCTTCTCGTCGTGGGAAGGGACCTGGTCTTCCGACATCGTCGATCCATGCAGAGCAATTTTGCATGCCACCATAGACGAGCTCGGTCAGCTA
>CAJCHQ010000321.1 GCA_903970295.1 Bryobacterales bacterium | reverse complement strand
CGTCGCGCCGTGAGCGATCGATTTACCTGGAGGAATACCTGTGAGCAATAAGACGATGGCTGGTTCGGAGATCAAGGATGAAAGTCTGGCCCCGATTGGCAAGCAAAGAATAGAATGGGCCGGCGGCGATATGCCCGTTCTCAAGATGATCCGCGAACGCTTCGCCAAAGAGCAGCCGCTTAAAGGTCTGCGCCTTTCCGTCTGTGCTCATATCACCAGCGAAACTGCCAATCTCGCTACAACCCTCGCTGCTGGTGGCGCCGATTGTCTATTGATCGCTTCCAACCCGCTTTCGACCCAGGACGACGTTGCCGCCGCCCTCGTCGAAGAGCACGGCATGAAGGTGTATGCGATCAAAGGTGAGGACATCGAGACTTATCAAAGGCATATTCAAATTGCCCTCGATCACAAGCCGCACTTGATCGTGGACGATGGTTCTGACCTGGTCGCGACATTGGTGCAAGAACGCCAGGGGCAAGTCAAAGACATTATCGGCACCACTGAAGAAACCACCACTGGTATCACGAGATTGCGCTCGATGGCTAAAGACGGCGCGCTTACTTTTCCGGCTGTTGCAGTCAACGACGCGCAGACCAAGCATATGTTTGACAACCGTTATGGCACGGGCCAATCGACCCTTGATGGTATTATTCGCGCCACCAACAGATTGATTGCCGGCCGCAACCTTGTCGTTCTCGGATACGGTTGGTGCGGTAAGGGCTGTGCGATGCGCGGTCGAGGACTCGGCGCTAACGTGATTGTCACCGAAGTTGATCCGATCAAGGCGATTGAGGCCGTCATGGATGGTTTCCGTGTCATGCCTATCGCCGAAGCCGCAGCCCTCGGAGATCTGTTCATCACTGTCACGGGCAACCGGCACGTCATCGATAAAGCTCACTTCGAGAAAATGAGAGACGGGGCAATCGTTTGTAATTCCGGGCACTTCGATCTGGAACTGAATCTGGTGGCACTACAAAAGATTTCCACTAAGGTGCGCGAAGTGCGGCAGCTCATGGAAGAATACACATTGCCGAGCGGCAATCGCGTCTACGTACTCGCTCAGGGACGACTGGTCAATTTGTCTTGTGCCGAAGGTCACCCGGCCAGCGTCATGGACATGAGTTTCGCCAACCAGGCGCTGGCACTCGAGTACCTCGTCAAAGAAAAAGGTAAGCTTGAGGCCGGGGTTCACGTGCTGCCGACAACAGTCGATGAAGAAATTGCTTCACTCAAGTTGAAGTCACTCGGTGTCACTATCGACACGTTGACGAAAGACATGAGTGAATACATGGCTTCGTGGAAGTCGGGGACTTAATTTAAGCGCTCTGTCGGCTGCGGTGCCCTCGCCTCCGCCGCGCGTTTAGGGCGGCGTTCGACTGCGCACGGCTGATCGCCGCGCTTGTCTCACTGCAGTTTCGGAAAGAGGGCGCTCTGTCGGCTGCGGTGCCCTCGCCGCGGCCGCGCGTTTAGGGCGGCGTTCGACTGCGCACGGCTCATGTCTCACTGCAGTTTTGGATTTGGCGATTGTCATATTGCTTAGGGAATTATTGACCGCTCTTTCTTCCTGTGGATAATGGGGTTATGAATATGTGCGCATATCCACAAGAAACTATGGTTCTCGCTCTTTGGAGGGGGAAGCTTGTGGGCGTGCACCGGATTAGTTAGCGGACAAGTTAGCTGAATTGCGCTCCAAGCCTTCCCAACTCGGGAGGGCTTTTTGTTTGCAAGATAACTTTTTGCTCTGGTTTGGATGATTTGGGCTACTTGGATTAATTCGACTATATAGATGGGTTTGTTGATAGGTTGGTTATGAAAAACGCAGTGTTGTTAGATCGGTTGCACAAGCAATTCGTTGTAGTGAAGGGTCGTTGGTTGAGGCGTGAGAAGTCGATAGCGACGGCTGTGCATGACATTAGTTTGATTGTCGAACAAGGCGAGGCGGTGGCCTTTATTGGGCCAAATGGTGCTGGCAAGTCGACAACGATCAAGATGTTGACTGGGATATTGCGACCTAGCTCCGGTAGGGCAAGTGTGTTGGGGCTTTCGCCGTTCGAAGAACGGGCAAAGCTGACCCATTCGATCTCTGCCGTGTTTGGTCAGAGATCGCAATTGTGGTATCACTTGCCACCCTGCGATACATTCGATATGTTGGCGCGGATCTACGAACTGGACCGCGAAGTTTATCGTAAGCGCAGAGACATGCTAATCGATCGCTTTTCAATCGGTTCATTTCTCGACACACCCGTGCGCAAACTCTCTCTCGGTCAGCGTATGCGCGCCGAAATTGCTGCCAGCCTATTGCATCAACCAAAGGTTTTGTTCCTCGATGAACCGACGATTGGGTTGGATGTGGTGGCTCGGCAAGAACTGCGGGATCTTTTGCGCGATTGGAATGAGCAGGAGGGCATGACGATCTTCTTAACCAGTCATGATGCCGGCGACATCGAAAGTGTTGCTCGGCGAGTAGTCGTGATAAACCACGGGCGCGTGGTTCTGGACGATCACGTGGACGCGGTTCGCAATCGATATCTGTGCCGAAAAGTGATCGCTGTGCAGTTCCATCATGCCTTGCGAACTTTTGAGATCGATGGTGCAAAAGTGCTGAAGGCTGATAACTATGCACTGCAACTGGAAGTCGATACCTCTAAGTTTGCCATCGAGAGCATCGTTCAGTCAGTGCTCAAGCTGGGTTCGGTTGCCGATATAACGATCGAAGATCCACCGCTGGAAGATGTAATCGCACATATATATGGATTGAAAGTCGACGCAGACAAAAGCAATGTCATGGTCTGTTAGAGGAAAGCAATATGTTTTTAAGCAGAAGATATATAGATAAGTACTTGGGGATCGGCTTTGTGGCCGCCAAATCGCATCTGGCGTATTTGCCTGAATTGGCTGGCCGTTTGGTTTTTATGGCAATTATCTTGTTCATTTTTCTGCGTTTGTGGCAGGTCACATATGAGCAATCTGGAGTAAAACTTTTGGCCGGTTTGAGCATCACCGAGATGCTCTGGTATCTAACTTTAACTGAAGCAATGGCATTGTCGGAGGCGAAGGTAGCCCAGTTGGTCGACGAAGACGTGCGCACGGGAGCGCTCGCAATTCAGCTGGTGAAGCCGTTTTCGTATCCGCTCTACCGTTTGGCAGGCAATCTCGGGGAGCGCACGACACGTTTTTTAGCTAATTTATTAGTCGGTGCTTGCTTAGCTGTTTGTTTCGTCGGTATTCCTTCTCTGGAATTTAGACTTCTGCCAATAGCGTTTGCGGCGGTGATTCTGGCTTTCGTGATTGATTTCTTGAGTCAGTTTTGTATTGGTTTGGGTGCTTTCTGGATGGAAGATACCAGCGGTATTCTCCTGATCTACAGGCGCTTGGCGATGATTCTTGGCGGCATGATCATGCCGATTGAGATCATGCCCGGAGCCTGGCAGGCCGCTCTGAAATTTTTGCCGATTGCCAATATCTATCCGGCCGCGCGTTTGTTTGTCGAAAGCGACCTTGGTGCTGAGAATCAATTGATTTTACGTCAATGCTTTGTGATTGCAGTCTTGGGCTGCATGACCGCAGGGCTGTACCGTTTCGCCTTGAGACGGGTTGCGGTCAATGGAGGGTAAATGAAAAAAATGACTAATTATTTGCAACTGGCCGCTGCCTATCTACATTTGCATTTGAAAAGCGGATTGGAGTACCGTGGCGCATTTATTTCACAGATTCTCGCCATGTTTTTGAATAACTGTGTCTGGGTGCTTTTCTGGACTCTATTCTTCAGCCGATTTTCGATTTTACGAGGATGGTCTATTAAAGACGTGATCACAATCTGGGCAATTTGCTCTTCGTCATTTGGCGTTGCTCATAGCATCTGCGGCAACGCTTGGTTTTTGCCCGGATTGATTGCCAGAGGCGAACTAGATGCCTGGTTGCTTTATCCAAGGTGTTTGCTGCCGCATTTGATTCTTGGCAAGAGCAGTGCCACCGCCTGGGGTGACGCTCTGTTCGGATATGCGGTCTATTTCGTGTTTGTTCGACCAGACTTCGCGCACATCATCCTTTTTATATGTTTGACATTAATCGTCGCTTGCTCATTTGTCGGATTCAGCGTGCTGACCGGCAGCCTATCCTTTTATTTGGGAAATGCGGAGGGACTGGCCGAGCAATGGCGATTTTCGCTCATCACTTTCTCCACCTATCCCGAAACTTTGTTTGATGGACGGGTCAAATTCATTCTCTACACTCTTGTGCCTGCTGGCTTCGTCACTTATTTGCCGCTGCAAGCCCTGCATCAACTTTCCTGGCAATGCACTTTGCTTACAGCCGCAGGGGCTGCCGTTATTGTTTTTCTCGGCACAGCAGCGTTCTATTCAGGACTGCGCCGCTATGAGTCGGGCAATCTGACAGACATGCGTGGTTAAATCTCGGATCCAAATTAACGGCTGGTTAAAGTGGACAATCAACGACCAGAATTCGATCAATTTATTTTCTGGAACATATAGCCGATACCCCGCGCGGTTAGGATCAGGTCCGGGTTGGAAGAATCTTCTTCCAGCTTGGACCGCAGTCTGCTTATATGAACGTCGACTACGCGCGTATCGATGCGATGGTCGGGGGGGTAAGCCCACACTTGTTGAAGAATTTCGCCGCGTGAGTATGGCTTGCCGGAGTTGGTCACGAGCAATTCCAGCAAGCTGAATTCCATCCCTGTGAGCCTGATGCGCTCATTCTTGCGGGTTACCTGACGCTTATTTAAATCTATTTTTAGATTTCCAATAGTGATGACGTTGGTGCTTTTGCTCTGCCCGGCTTCCTGGTGCCTTTCGACCGTTCTGCGCAGCACGGCTTTGATTCGGGCCTCCAGTTCGCTGGGACTGAATGGCTTCACGACATAGTCATCGGCGCCTATCTCGAGCCCTTGAATTCGATTCGATACGTCAGCGACTGCAGTGAGCATAATGATTGGTGTGTCCGAAGTCTTTCTGATTTCGCGACAAACTTCGTAGCCGTCCATGCGGGGCAGCATCACGTCGAGAATGACGAGATCCGGCTGAAAACTATTGAATTGCTCCAATGCTTCCTGTCCGTCAGCAGCCGTAGCGACGTTGTATCCGGCTAGCTTTAGACGCGTTTCAAGAATGCGACGAATCGAGGCTTCATCGTCGACTACAAGAACTTTTTCCTGTTCGCTATTGTTTTCAGCCACTAGTTTCTCTCTTGTATTTTGTTGCGCAGAATCTCAAAAAGTATACCGACGCAGGTTCCGAGGGTTTAGTGCACATACGCGCACCGCTAAGTTCATTTGGTAAGTGCCAATGTCCATCAAGCTTTAGAACGATTAGCGTCGACAATAAATGAGTATATACCATCTTTAATAAAGCAGATGAGTCCTGACAGCTGTTCGTTCTTTGCTTGGCATCCTCTTCGCCGCTGTGGGCGTCGCGCACGGCTGAGTTGACCAAATATTTGCGCTGACGACTAATAAAGGTCGCCATAAGTTAGTTCGAATCGCACTGGTTTTTGGGCCGTGAGGAATTTTTCTTGACATGCTAGGAATGGTGGCACTGCGCCACCATTTGGGTTGTCAATGTTGCCTGGATGATCAACATAATGTCGAAAGAAAAGTGTGATTTTATGCCGCTTTTGCTGGTTATTAGACGCAGCTCAATTGTTTTGTTATTAGTTCGTTAAACCACGCTGCTGCCATAAAAAAAGATTCGTGCACACGCTAACAACTCGTGTTAAGCTTCTGAGCGTGCCGAGGTATTGCGGCTGTTTACGGACGTGGCTTCCCCAAGATTTTTGGTGGCAATGGAAGCTAGAAAAGGGAGAGAGGAATGAACAAGTCCCAGTTTTGCTTAGCCCTTAGCGTGTCATTGACGCTGATGCAGGCCAACTTACTAAAGGCGCAGGCCGACCCGAACGCTAATGCGATCTGGTCAAGAATGGCGACGGCTAGCGCTACTCAAGATTCTACGAAAGCGAAAGCGAAAACTGTTGCCTCGAAACCGGTTAGAGCCGCGGCGAAGACAACAGCCTCGTCACCCAAGTTGAGTGCAGTCGATGCCCATGCGATGTTGTTCCTGGGTGGCAAGAAAGCGGAAGATACAGGAGCACCGGCAGCGGCGCTGACGATTCATCCGGCGATGGCATCGACGGCAGCGGTTGCCGCTCCGCCGGTGGTGGCAGGCGAAGTTGGTCAAGCGGCCGCAGCCAAGCCTGAACTGTTAGCTGTCAATGACACCAAGACGAAGGAAGCGCCGGAAATCGCCGGTAATGCCAATTCGAAGCAGCTCCTCGCACAGCTGGCGCCCGACCAAGTGGTAGCGCAGACCGATCAAGTGAACATCACAGCGTCGCCCATACCACCTGTGGTGACAGGCACCGTTGATCTGGAAGAATTCAAAACGACTAACGTCATCGATTTGAGGGTTGCTCAATCGAGAACATTCAAGTTGAAGAACAAGATCGTTCGTACATCAATCAGCGATCCCTCGATTGCGGAACCGGTAGTAGTGTCGGAAAACCAATTGGTGCTGCTCGGCAAAACTCCAGGAACCGCGACCCTCGTATTGTGGGATGACGCCGGTAACTCGGTAGCAATCGATTTGCGAGTGACCAGAGATTATGGTCAATTGCAAGCGACATTGAGAGAAATCGACCCGCGCATCATCGTTAAAGCCTTCTCGGTTGGAGGCAGTGACCGTGTGTTGTTGTTGGGAGATGTGGACCACCCTGAATCAGTTGTGAAAGCCATATCTGCCTCAAACGTATTCATGGATGACAGAGGCATGAACGTACAGGTGGCGAACAACCGCCTGGTCAACGCCAGAATCGGTGAGCAAGGTGGTACGAGTACCAGCAGCGGCGGACAAGCCGGACAGCTTGCTCAATTGTCATCTGTTGACCGTTATACATTCTTCCCGAACACAACGAACAACATCAGCAAAGCACAAGTGATCACCAGTGATGGTGGACGCGTGACGAGCTTGGTCAAAGTTCGTAAGGTGCCTCTGATAGTGTTGCACGTGACGTTCATGGAAATGAACACAACGGCAGCGAGAGCACTAGGCGTGCAACTGGGCTTCAACTTTATTGGACGTGCGTTCCAGTTCGGTGTGGGTGGTAATAACACAGCCGGCAATTCGTTGTCAGAACCGGGATTGATAGCAGGATTCCCTGGTTATCAGGCGCCGGGGTATGGGATCGAGCCAATTTCATTTCTTACTGGAAACACAATTACAACCACAGGTACAGATGCCGGAACGTTCGACGTATCGGGTATCGGTCAAGGTGTGTTGAACCAACCATCACCGTTGCTGCAGCAAGCAGTATTGTTTGGTTCACCGGGTGGTGCGACCTTCAATCCATCGGGTTTGGCTAACTTGTTCACCGGTGTATCGAACTGGTCACGCGGAGACATCAGAGGATCGATCGCACCGACATTGCAAGGGTTAGTCTCGCAACAGAGAGCGAGAATCTTATCCGAACCAACATTGGTGACGATATCCGGAGAGCGTGCATCGTTCCTGGCAGGCGGCGAAATTCCAATTTTGCAGTCTATTGCCACAGCCGGTACAGCGCAGCAATCAGTCACTTTCGAGCCATTCGGTTTGAGATTGAATATGATTCCAGTGTTGTTGGAGAACGGCTCGCTCAACATCGAAGTTGCGCCGGAAGAGAGAATTCCATCCTTCCAATTCGGCTTGAACCTTGCCGGTTCATCGACGACAGTACCGGGATTCACAACCAGAAAATCGCAAACGATTGTAGAAATGAAACCAGGTCAAGAACTGTTCCTCGCCGGTTTGATAACAGCCAACACCGGACGAGAAATCGACAAGACACCAGTTTTGGGTGAAGTACCTGTACTCGGTGCCCTGTATCGCTCGAAAGCCTTCTCGAAGAACGAGAGCGAATTGGTCATCGCCATTCGTCCGGAAATCATCCTGCCGGGCACACCTGGTCAGCTGAAATTGCCGGAAGAAATCGGCCGTGTAGAAGGACCGCGTGACCTGAACCTGTTCCAAGTGGAACCGACAGTGATCGACGAAAGACACTACACGTCAGGTCGCGACGAGCGTCACCAAAAGACGTCTCCGACATTGCCTGAAGGCTCGCCCATTCCAGACAACGAATAACGAACGTCTGGTCGAACCAAAAACAATCGAGAGGCAGGTCGTGAGACTTGCCTCTTTTTTCGATCAAACACGAAAAAGCCGTGTGGCAAACAACAGCCCAGCTGCGATGAGACTTCGACACGACACGTCATGTCAGGACATGACTTCGTCTGAAACTCGCTATCCGGTTATCGCCGTCTTGCCATCGCCTGTGGTATCAAAGCTGCAGACGAGCATGTTCAAATTGTGGGTCGCTTGGCAAGCCTCTGAAGCGCGATCTCGCTCTGTTAAACTCCGGACATCTGAAGTTAATGAGCTGTAAAAGATCGTCACTATGAGCACCTCTTAATTCACAGACCACACTAAATCTGGATGTCATCGGCCAGTGTCAATGTAGAATTGGCTTGCGTTTGAGCTAACTGCACGTGGCTCAGAAATCGGAACCTGCGGGCGTTTGGAAGAAGTTCACGAAGTCAAAATGTATATAGCCCATAGGCATTTTGGAGCGAGTGAATACATGGAAGGTGTCTGATCAACACCACATACAGCATGTAAGAAACGTCGTAAGAATGACGTACAGTGCGAATAAACCGCGTGCATCGCAAGCAAACGCATGTTAAGCTTTCAGTTGAAATAAAGTAGTCGTGTTGGTTTTGAGAGGCTAGAGGAGAGGGAGAGCGGAATGAAGAAGTCCCAATTGTGCATAGCCCTGAGCGCATCGCTAATGCTGGTGCAGGCTAGCTTATCGCCGGCACATGCTGAGGATGCCATCTGGCAGAAGTTGGCAGGCACTCAGGATAAGACGAATGCCAAAGTCAAGGCGCCGTTGAAGAAATCGGCAGCAGTCGCCACAGCGAAGACCGTGTCACCCAAGTTGAGTGCAGTCGATGCCCATGCGATGTTGTTCCTGGGTGGCAAGAAAGCGGAAGATACAGAAGCACCGGCAGCGGCGCTGACGATTCATCCGGCGATGGCATCGACGGCAGCGGTTGCCGCTCCGCCGGTGGTGGCAGG
>CAJCHQ010000320.1 GCA_903970295.1 Bryobacterales bacterium | reverse complement strand
ACGGTCGAACCGATATCGGTCACCTATATCGGGTAAGCCCTGCTTCCGAAAACCCCATAGCAGATTTTAGGCTAGCGCACAAATTTAGAACGGAGTATAATAATTTGCATCACCGCCGCACAGAGCAATTATGGGAAGACGCGAAGATAAGCGAGAACTGACTCGTCAGCAAATGTTCAATGCCGCTGCGATCTTGTTTTCCGAAAAGGGCTATGAAAGTACGTCGATCGAAGATGTGACCGAAAAAGCCGACGTCTCCAAAGGCACTTTTTACTATCATTTTGAATCCAAAGAAGCCCTCGTAGTCGAGTTACGCCGCTCTCTGCTGGCAGGCAATCTTGATGAAGCGATGCAGTTATTGGAAGAGAAACAGCCGCCCTTGATGATCCTCGAACGTTTGCTTCTCGGGCGAGCAGCCTATACGGAACAGCAGCCAGAACTGTCCAAAGTATTTTTCGCACAACGAATTCAGTACATCCTCTTTAAAGAAGAGAATCAAATCGCCGAGCGGCAGTCAAACGGCAAGCCACAACCTCTTCTGCGTTCTCTGGTGTATGAATGTGTTTGCGAGGCACAGAGATTAGGACAACTCCGAGCAGACCTTTCACCAATGGAAGTCACATCGATGATTTCGGCATTCTTTGTGCACGCACAGGGAGGCTGGCTGGCAAGCGATCGGTCGACCTCTCTCGTAGAAAAAGTACATCGATGGCTGCATACAATTCTGGACGGAGTTGCCGTCAAAGGTTATCGCGATGTATCGCCTTGTGCGACACAGGCCGGATTGGCAACATTGGCGACAAACATGAGCATTGTTGAAGCATCGGCTGTGATCAATCAGCGGCATTCAGCCACACGCTAAAGAGCAGAATAACTCAGGTACTGCCACCGTGAGCGGTGACTAAATTAACAAATTCTGTGAACGTCGAAGCGATCTGATCGACCTTGCCCGCACGAGGATCGACTCGACACACGCTAAATTTGGAGCCCTTTTGTCTCTTCAATTCGATGGCCACGAAACAATCATTCGGATAATCGAATATTTTCAGCCAATACTCTGGATTTACCGTGATTGTGTCTTCCTCCTCAGGTCCAGTACTTTCTTCCTCGAGCAGCTGGTCGAGAATTTCTAGCGATTTCGCAGAACGAAACTGACCCGCGCCCGAAGCGTTAAATACAAGCCCGTTACACTGCTTGTAGAAAGCGATCAGGTCACCAGGAATGGTGACACATTGATATTTCCTCGTTGATACGATTTTAAAGAAGACTTCGTCCAGCGCATCTGGCTCTAAGGGTGGCAAAGCTTCGTATTGAGTCGATAGCTCGAGAGTTAAAGGTGATTTTAAAAGCTTGCGTACAGCCCATCCTAGTTTGGGTCTAAGTGCGAGCCACTCGTCTATTTGCTCGATGCCGACGAAACCACCAATAAATTGCATCGAATCCTCTTCCCCGGCGCAGAACAATTTGAACGGGACAACCGAAAGACCAGATGGAATCTCTGTCGATGTGATGAATGGTGGACTCTCGTCTTTGTCGAGCTGAGAGCAAGCTGTCACGATCGGATTTCGCACAGTAAAACTGCCACTGGCGCCAGACTGGATGTAAGGGAAAAAGCATGCTATCCAACCATTGATGCGATCCCTCCCGTAGGCTTCTTTTAGTTTGTAGATGTTCTGCCAGTGGGCTAGATCTAGATCACCTCGCGCAGCACGTTCGAATTGATGGAGGACTGGGCTCAACGCTTGTAGCCACCAATCCAGACCGTAAGACGCAAGGATTTTTGCTTTCTCTCGTAATTTCTCCCAGTCGCCTGGATGACCCTCGAGCCTGATTGAGGGAATGCCACAGACAGAGTAAACGGCATACTCGAAATAGGGCTCGAAAACATCCATGATCGCTATGGAACAGACTGTTTTTTCGAGCTCAGTAGTGGTGCTGAAATCAGCGGCAAGTTGATCAAGTTTATCGCCGATTTGGATCTGCAATCTCTCAGCTAGACTGTAGGCGATCAGCGCCCAATCAGTTTCTGGAGAATCAGCGAATACATCGGTCCGCTCGATCGAAAGCTCTATTTTACCGGTGTGCTCGACCAGTTTTGATCGCAGGTTCGCCGAATTATTTCGCACATGTTGCGCAATTCCTTGAACGATCGTCAGCCAGATCATATCGGGAGACAAAATCAACGGCCTATGCTGGCTGAACGACAAATGAACGGCTGCCATCAACGGATGGTAACTGACGTTTTCGACACAAGTGTCGTTGTAACCGGAGCACGATAGGATGCCTTCGCCAGATTTGTGATCTGTTGCAGTGAGCAATTTGTTTATGCCTTTATATGTCTTGCAGACTGCGAGCAGCTCGGTGGCGGGCTCAACTGTATCAACTGAAAATGTATTACCGTCATGACTGATTTTTGTAATCAAAATCAGATCTCCTCAACCGATGCAGCCTATCAATTACTTACCCAGTACTCGCCCTTTCTACGCCGAAGAAGCACAGTCAGAGCGCTTGAAGCATGTTTTTCGTAAGACGTCGGGCAGACTTTCCCCATGACCTTTAGCATTGAATTCGATGACCTTTTGCACTGACGCCGATGACTTTGTACACTTCAAATACTGCTTACAACTGGTCTAGACTGACGCCAAAGTCACGACTCCTGCAAGGTATAAACAACGATGCTTTCAGCCAAATCAGCTTTTGTCAGCGCAAGATTTTACACACTTATGCTGGCCCTGGCGATCGTCTCGACGACATCGCAGCCAGCTCCAGCCGCCCCGTCCAAACGACCGTCTAAACCGCAACAACAAGAACAACAACGGCGACAACAGCCACTGCGAGCCGATGAATTTGTGCCAAATCATTTGTTGGTAATTCCTCGAGGGCAACTCGATAAAGAAGCCTTCGATCAAACTATGAGCGATCTGCACGGAACGATCGTCGAAGAAATCACAAACGGAAAAATCGCGTGTCTGGAATTGGAATTCGAGCCAGCATACTTCGCCAAGGCTTATCAAAGTTTGCAGAAAGACAAGCAAATCGGAGCTGTCCAGGTAAACATGACAGCGCAGTCGCAGGAGCTTGTTTGGCCGCAGGTACCACCGAACGATCCGCAATATAATCAACAGCCATATTTGCAGCAACTCCAGGTGCCAGGAGCCTGGGCACAGTACGGAGCCATTTTTGGCCGCAATGTCGGCATCATCGACACAGGCGTCAGCGCCAAACAAACTGAGTTGGCCGGTCGAGTCAGCAAAGGGCTCAACACCGTAACCGGTAAAGCCACAGGCGACGTTGACACGAGTGAAGATGGTCACGGAACGTTCGGAGCGACTGTAATCGCTGCCACCACCAATAATGACTTGCTCGGTGCTTCACCAATTCCGAGCACGACGATTGTTCCAGTTGACGTATTCAATGGGCGCAAGTACACAACGGACAAGGACATCATCAAAGCTCTCGTTTACCTGGAAAAGCAAGGCGTGAACATTGTCAGCCTGCCGATCAATCACAAAGTGCCATATTCATTCGCCAATCCAGTGGCGCATCCCGCTTTGACTCTGTACTTCGAAGATTTCCTTTCTAACCACAACGGCATGATTTTCAACGCTGCAGGTAACGACGGGACTTACGATTCGGTACCACGAGTTCCTTATTTAATTGTTTGCTCGGCGCTGGATACAAACACCCAGATCGCTTCATTCAGTAACTTCGGACCGAGCGTAACTTTCGCACTGCCCGGTACGAACATTGGTTCGTCAGCAAGAGACAACAAATTTGAATTTCGCAGTGGCACTTCGTGGGCTTGTTCGCTCGCTGCCGCATTGGCTTCACAAGGCTACGCGGTGAGCGGTCATGCCCAAACGCAATACGTCACAAACGCCATGCAGAACTCCTGCTCGCAGCTGCCTCCTAATCCCAACAGCCCGTACCCATATAGCTACTTCTATGGTTATGGACTGCCAAACTCGTTTAGCATCGTATCTCAGTTGAACTCATTGCAACAATAAAGTCCCGAACCCGGTTTTTTTCCCGAGAGCATGACCGAGCAGGTTGCTGACAAAACAGCAGTTTGCTCGGTTGTGTGTCTGTGTGAAATCCGGAGCCTCTGTGGGCATGTTAAATTCAATGATTGGAAATTTCAGGTCCCAGCAAAAATATTTTGGCTGTCGCATTTATTTTGTCGCTCTCTTTGCAGCGACCATATTAGCCGCTCCTGATTCATCTGCAAATGATTCTGGGGCAGACGGAACAACGCATACCGGGGTCAAAACTGGAGCAAATCAGGGAAGCAAGCCGGGCAAGGTCCTGAATGGTTCCGCTCAACACTCTCAATCACTGAATCCATCGGTCAAATTATTTTCACCGAGCAGCGCGGCGCAGCCCGGGAGAAGCAACAGTGCAAATTATGCCGGTCAAACTATTTACCCGTTCAGACGGATGGTGTACATTCCGAACGCGCCAGTCACACCGTTTCCGCGTGAACGCCATGACTATGCGGTCAGACCACGACCGGTGTTTGTGCCACCAGCCAAAATAGCCCAGACCGAATCAGCGCCTCAAGCACAGGCAGCTGCAGCGCCGACAAACGGTCTGATGACCTGGGTGCCTGGTTATGGCAGTACGATCGTTCCACAAATACAAGCCCGCACAGCTGAGACCGGCGTGCACGGCATGCTTGGCGGTGGCGACCGATTGCTTTCAGTCCGACCGCTGGTGCCGGAATTTCGCTCCACACCAAGGCTTTTAACCGAATTATTAGCACCGAAAGAGAAACGCAGCGCCAACTGGAACGAGTGGTACAAGCGAGTATGCAAAACTGTCTACGATCAATGGTTGCTTGATGACACGGGTCCAGGAAAGGCTTGCATCCACGTAACGGTCTGGTCCAGCCGCGACATCGAATGTAAAATCGTCGACTTTACTCCGGCCGCCGGCGCAGCTCGCAACGTTGACGCCGAATCATCATTTCGACAAGCAGCACTGCGCGCGGTCAGGAGCTTAGACAGATGTCTGGTTCTGGAATTTCCAGCGCAGTTCTTGCGCAACCAGGTCGGCTTCGATCTCGATGTGAGTCGGTCTGTTGACGGGCCATTCGGCTGCCAGGTGATTGCTGCTAATGGTACCGAGGATTCAATGATCACAAGCGCAGTCGGCAAATAAGTTTCTGCGATCCAATTCTATTTAGCGAAACTCTTTCGGCTGCTGAAGTTTTATCGATAGAACCGCCCGAATGGTTCAAATCAGGACGGGTATATTTGAATGAATGTATCAGCCAATAGACCACGCTTTAATCTATTGACAATAAGCTAGTGCAGCAGATATGGTGAATATTAGCCCTGGCTAACATTGGCTTATTTTGCGGGGATGTACATGCGCGCGTCAGCTCACGAGCCAGCCCGAAAAAATCGGCACTGCAATTGGCGCATTCGAAGGCGTAGCAGTAAAGGTTCGGCAGAGATAGCTGAGTTCGTACCTGTGCTCTACGTTCTTTTTATGCTCGGACTGATGCCCATACTTGATGTTGTTTCTGTTTTCGTAGCCGCGACAACGCAATATTTGGCCACCAATGACTTTGTCGCCAAAGCTGCCACGCAACCAACCTATGCAAGTGCGCTCAACACGATGGTAAACGAAGCCTATCAGTTTCAGTCGAACGGCTTAGCCCAGTTCGTACACATGGTTCCTGACGGCGGCTACACAGGCAGTGGCGACGACATGTTTGTGCTAGCCACGAATATTGGCACAGGCAATGTCTTGACCTCGTCCGCCAATCAACCGTTAGCTCAGACAATCGATACGCAGACCAGCATTTACGAACTCTCAGTGAAGAGCGTCTACAACGTGTCGCCACTGGTCAATTTAGAATCGGTGCCTTTGCTCGGAGACATACCTGGTTTAGGGAAACCAGTCACATTAGCTTTTACAGCTAATCGGCCGGTTGAGCACCCGGGCGGACTGCAGACACAACCGGGCAATGGAATCGGATCCAGTGGTGGTGGCAATGTCACCCCATTCCCTCGGGTGGCCAGCACACCTGTAGGTTCGACTCCGAGTGCGAACACGTGGCGCAATCCCAACATCTTCGAGCAGATTGCCAACGCCGGTCAAACTGTCGTCAGCGTTAACGTGGTTCTCGTCCTCTGCGACAATCCGAATTGGACATCTAGTGGCATCACGATTCAACCGGGGCAAAAAATTTGGATTGACACGCAAGCAGTCGGTCAATGGTGGACTCCCGGTTTGCCGGTACGCGATGCCAACGGCATCCCCAACGATCCGG
>CAJCHQ010000319.1 GCA_903970295.1 Bryobacterales bacterium | reverse complement strand
TCCCCCTGTTCGGCCGCATCGTCTTTTTTCTTTGCCTGAGCGCAGTCTGGCAAGAGCGCAAACAGTGATATCGCGATGATCAACACGGCCCAGGCTCTAGTTTGGCCCAATTTCATAAACACCTCCTAAACAACGACCACTTGCTGTCCAGTACGTTACTGGCAGCCGAAGAAAAATAGATGACCGGATGAGATAAGAATTTTAGCTATATTTCTTGGCGCGGTCTGGCTACGACGCGCGGACGGGCGTCTGGTTCGACCGGGTAAGATAAATTCAGGCTCTGGTACATTTTCGTGCTCAAACTGCAGTTTCTCCATTTGCCCGCATCTCTTTCGACAGCGCTCTTGTTGTCGTGCGTGATTTGCATCGCCTGCGCGATGGGAGATTCGAAGCCGATTGTGCTTGCTCCGGCAGTGCAGTTGGCAAGCAAATACCCCGTGTTCTGGCCGCCGAAAAAGGGCCAAAAGTTCCCAGACCTGCACCTCTTCGATTTGAGCGGCAACCCTATCAACATCTCAAAATACGCAGGCAAAGTTATTTTGATTGAAGAACTGGCGATGACTTGCCCGGCGTGCAATGCTTTCAGCGGTGCAAATCGCAATGGGAGTGGCGGCGGTTTCAATGGCGTCGTACCACAACCTGGCTTACCTGATTTTGATGATTATCTAGAACAACAGGGGGTTGATCCCAAAAATCCTAATCTGGTCGTAGTCAACTTGATCTTGTACGGTACCAATATGCAAGCACCCTCATTGGCGGAAGCCAGAGCGTGGTGCCAACATTTCAAAATGGCAGAGGGTGGAAATCATGTGGTGCTCCTCGGAGACAAAAGTATGGTCGGCTCGGCAAGCTATGAACTAATTCCTGGTTTTCAACTCGTGGATAAGTCATTTACATTGTGCTGCGATTCGACTGGTGACAATCCGAAAGAAGATCTATGGACTGTGCTCGTGCCGAAACTCAGAAGTATGATTAAACAATGAATACGCTAGAGAATGCTCTGTCGATTCTGCATGGCTGCTAGAGTCTTGCGAATATTCTCTGCTCGCGTCAGGCAATCTTCCGCTTCTTGGGCGCGGGAGACCGCTTGCAAAAGCTTCGCGTAGGATTCCAATGTGACGATCAAAAATTCACTGTGCCTACCGAGTGATTTCTCTTTGATTGTCAGACTGCGTTTGTAGGCACTTTCAGCTGCTTTGTAATCTTTTTTTCGCACGTAAATATTGCCCAGACTATCGAGCAAGCTAGCAACGAGAATCGAATTTGCACCGATCGTCTTTGTGTACCGATCGATTGCTTTCGCCGATTCAGGCGCATCGTCCAGAACCGCCACTTCGTCATCCAGTAGTGCTCTCGCCTTGTCCTTGTGAGCCCAGTCGCCTGATCCTTCTCCATGGCCGCAATCTTTGAGACCATCGCGATGATACCCACGTTGAGAGCAAGCGCTATTTGCGTTCTTTGAGAAGCCGAATAATTGCCGCAGCTCGTCGTCGCTTGCACTGATCGGAGACAAAGGCGTCATTTGAAAACGTCTATACGAGAAGCTGCCTTTTGTCTACCGATTCTGAGACGGATCCGGCACATCATAACGGTCGACTAACTTGCCGTTGCTATCGTAGTCTTTGTACGGAAGATCATAGGTGCCGACAAGTTTGCCAGCGTTGTTGTAGCGATCCAGCTTATGAGGCTTGCCATCTTTATATTCAGTCTCATCGCGCGAAGAATCCTTATTCTTGTGGATGTTTTTGACTTTCTGACCATGTTCGTAAAAGTTTTGGTCGATTGTATGCGCCTTCTCATCGTACTTACTTTCTTCTCGCGACAACTCTACCGGTTTGCCATCCTTCCCTTTGTGCTTGGTATCAACGACACTATAGGTGGAGTCGTGATAGTCCGCGCTAGTGTGCAAGGTTTTCTTGATCCCGTTCTTATCGACCGATTCGTCGTCAGTCGAACCATCAGGATTTTTCGTATGCCTCGAGTGCTCACCGGTTTTTTTGCCGTGTTCGTCAACCTGATCTTCGGTGTAGTTTCCATTCTGCTCGGTGCGTCGAATCCATTTTTTACCGTCGGAGTCAGTTAAGGTTTCAGTTTTTGAACCATCGGTAGTTGTACCTGGCGCTTTGCTAGCAGGCGTAGCGCTGTCTGATACCTTCTTAGAAGCAGCGGATGTGCTCGCATCGCCGCCTGCTCCAGTCACTTCCATCGGCGGATAATACTGACTAGCAGTATCACCTGTCACTTTGTTCGTTGCGCGAACGTCATTCAACGTATAGGTTCCCAGACCAGTGTGTGGTTTCGCTGCAACAGGTTTTGCCGGATCTAGTTTTTCGAGTGGACGCGCTGCCAGTGATTCAGATGCAACCATATTAGTAATCTCCGTTGAAGCGGGTGCAACCTACGGCTTTGAAAGAGTCCGTGTGGCAATATTAAGAGCTTCGACATAACCTGGGCGTGACGCACCCAGGTTTTCTCAAATCAGACATCGATTTGTGCGTCTAAAAAATAGAATGCACTACTAGTGGTGCCAGGCGTAGCCGTGGTGGTGTATTTCTCGCGATAAGTAATCTCGGGGCCGGCTGCCGATTGAGAGCCGTTCTTGTTCATCCGAACTCCGTTCCACGATTTCAGGTCCTGATAAGTTCCATCCGCATTGACGATAGTCGAGACATTCGGCAAATCTAGTTCGACGCCACCACCATTCATCTTCCAAGTGCCATTCACGGTGTTCTTGCCGTTAGCGTCTGTTTCCGAATATGTCCCGTCAGCCTTCAGCACCATATTTTGGCCAGGATCAACATCCTTGATCTGCACGGATTGCGTGTTGTTATCGAAAGAAATTACATCTTGGGGAAGGATCGAGCCAATCTGGGCAGAAATTTGTGCATTGCGGATATTGTCGGCCTTGATCAGAATCTGAGCCGCTTCGTATGTGGCAAGAAGTTGCCCTCCCAAACCCGGGGGTGTATCGCTGTGGGTCGCAAGTGTCTGTTAAGTGGCTGCGTGATGGTGTGATAATCCGGTGACCCAATTCTGACCCAATTTCATTTGTACAGTATCGAGATTCATCTGTAATTAGGCGAAGGAGCGATGGGTATGGCCACAGAATTTTATGAATACAGCGGGCCCAAGCTGCAATCGGACTCTGACTCATCGACTTCGGGAGCATCGCTGCAGCACCCTAATCATCAAATCGGTCGCGATATTGCTAAACTCAGAGACACTTCCGATGCAACCCTACCTAAAGTCGAAATAGTTCACGGCGAATCCTGGGTGAGAGAAGTAGCAGGTGGAGCAATCGATGAAATTATTCACCATCCGTTTAATGTCGTGGCCGAGGCGGTTACTGGTTCAGCCATCGGCATCGGAG